>JAHDGV010000868.1 GCA_020631655.1 Chloroflexota bacterium
TCCGATCAAAGACACTAATATTGTCCAGCCCCAGAAATCCACCCTGAAAAATATTGTTGCCGTCCGCATCTTTTCGGTTCACCCACCACGTAAAGTTGAGCAACAGCTTTTGAAAAATCCCCTCTAAAAATTTGCGATCTGGTTTGCCCGTTTGCTGGGCATCGATCATGTACACGCGCCACGCGGCCCACGCATGAACGGGCGGATTCACATCCTCGAACTCCCATTCGTAAGCGGGGAGCTGGCCGTTGGGGTGCATGTACCACTCGCGGGTCAAAATTGTCAGTTGCCGTTTGGCAAAATCAGGGTCGATCATCACCAGCGGGATGGTGTGAAAGGCCAAGTCCCATGTGGCGTACCACGGATACTCCCACTTATCCGGCATCGAAATAATGTCAAAATTAACCAGATGCTCCCACGCGTGGTTGCGCCCCCGTTTGCGCCACTGGTGCGGATCTGAGAATGCAGGATCCCCATCCAACCACTGGCGAATGTCGTAGTAGTACAGCTGTTTGGTCCACAGCATTCCGGCGAATGCCTGCCGCTGAACGTTGAGTTCGTCGGCCGGTAAGCTCTGATTTTGTACGTTTTTATAAAACGCATCTGCCTCTTTGATCCGTTTGGCAAAAACCGCTTCAAACTCGGCAAACGGTTCTTCTTGAAAAGATGGGCTGAGCCGAACCCAACATTCGTATGATTCCCCGGCCGGAATCTCTGCCTGCAAATAGCCACAGGCTTTTGTTCCAGCCAAGGCATCATTCACCGCCTCTGTTTCCCCATTAACCACGTAATTGTGAAAGCCATCTTTCACAAACGGAGTCCGGTTTTTGCCCCCAAACAATTTGGCCACATTGGTTTCGTTCTCTGTAAACAGTAGCTCGGCCGGTTGGGCCACATACATGTGGTAAAAGCCTAAAACCGGGTGCTCTGCTTGGATGTGGTTCTCATTGAGCCACATCACCGGCCGGTCGGCTACGTCTCCCATCGGCCCGTTGGTGTACCCCCACGACCATGTATTGCGGAACCAAACGGTTGGCAAAATGTGCAACGGAGCGGTCCGGTCCCCCCGGTTATAAGCGGTTATTTTGACCAAAATGTCATCTTGATCCGCTTTGGCATATTCGATGAAAATGTCGAAGTAGCGGTTTTGATCAAACACCCCGGTGTCGAGCAGTTCAAACTCATCGTCATCATAGCCGCGTCGGCCGTTTTCTTGCACTAGCTCTGCATACGGGAACTCTGCCTGCGGATACCGGTAGAGCATTTTCATGTAGCTGTGGGTCGGCGTGCTGTCCAAGTAATACCAAAGCTCTTTAGCATCTTCCCCGTGATTCCCCTCGTTGCCGGTTAGGCCAAAAAAGCGCTCTTTTAAGATGGGGTCCCGGCCGTTCCAAAATGCAGGTGCAAAACACAAATATTGCCTGCGGTCACAAATGCCACCCAATCCATCCTCGTTCCAGCGATAGGCACGGCTACGTGCATGGTCGTGGGTAAAGTAATCCCACGCTTCCCCGTCTGGCGAATAATCCTCACGGACGGTCCCCCAGGCTCGGTCACTTAGGTATGGTCCCCAGTTTTTCCAGTTGCTATCTCGTTTGCGAT
>JAHDGV010000187.1 GCA_020631655.1 Chloroflexota bacterium
TTTTTGACCTAATAGCAGGGCTGTCATTTGACAGCCCTGTTTTTGTTTAGGCTAACCCGTGCTGGATCGCAATCACGGCCGCTTGTGTTCGGTCAGTGACCTCTAGCTTGGTCAAAATAGAGCTGATATGATTGCGCACGGTCCCTTCGGATAGTGATAGCGTCTCGGCGATGCTGGCATTGTTCATCCCACGGCTTAAAACCCGAAGCACATCAACTTCCCGAGCCGTTAGCTTGTCAGTGATTAAGCTGACCGGTTGCACCTGCTGATTTACAACCGCCTGCATCAGCTTTTCAGTCACAATGGGATCGGTGTAGGCTTTGCCCGCAAAGGTCCCTTTAATTGCGGCCGCTACTTCTTGATGAGGGGTGTCTTTCAACAAATACCCCGAAGCACCCGCTCTAATCGCATCAAAAATCCACTGGTCATCTGCGTAGGTCGTTAAAACAAGCACTTTAATTTCGGGATATTTTTGTTTAATCCTTCGTGTGGCTTCGATGCCGTTGACCCGCGGCATTTTGAGATCCATCAGCACAAGGTCCGGCCGGTTTTGCTCGATAAATGCTAGAGCCTCATGTCCATCTTCAACCGTGCCTAACACCTCAATTTCAGCATCAAGCTTCAACAGCATCGCTAATCCGTCACGGACGATGGCTTGGTCATCACAAATAAGTATTTTCATTCTTTATTCTGTCCATTAACAGAAGTGAGTGGGATTGAAACAGAAATCGTTGTGCCTTGGTTGGGCTGACTTTCGATTAGAAGTGCTCCGTTTACAAGTTTAGCTCGCTCTTGCATCCCTTGCAGGCCCCAATGCCCGGCCAGGACCGCATCAGGATCAAACCCGATCCCGTTGTCAGTAATGGTTAATTCAGCAACCTCACTGTTCGCGCTTAGTTCTACCGCAAAATTTGAAGCACCAGAGTGGTAATCGACGTTTGAAATCGCCTCTTGAGCGATCCGGTACAGGCATTGGCTAACTTGGGGAGCCAAATTTGGGAATGGCTCATGGATATTAACACTTGCATCTAAATTGGGATTTCGTTCTTCAACAGAAACTGCAAATTCTCGGATGGCTAACACCAATCCCAAATCTTCTAGCGGAGCCGCCCGCAAATCTTTTAGAGCCCGCCGTGTAGCATGCAAGCCTGACCGAGCAGATGTTAATGACTCTTCCACCATCTGTTTAGCCTGTTGCGGGTCGATGTCTACATACGCGCCAACCGCTTGCAGTTGAACCGTTAGGCCGGTAAGCGTATGGGCTAGGGTGTCGTGCAACTCGCGGGCCATTCTGTTTCGCTCTTGGCTGATGGTTAGCTCTTCGCGCGTACTGGCCTGCAGTCTGAGCTTGAAGTTGGCTTCTTCGAGTGACGCCCCTTGCTTGCGCAGATTGGTGATCAGTTGGCTGACAAAGTAGCCAACCAACAGCAGGCACGCTGTTTGAATAAATGTCACCAAGTAACCGTTCAAAAGTGGGGGTGGCGGCTGTAGTGGCCGGAAACCGCCAGCGGGCCGTGGTAGCCAGATGCCGATCAAGTTGGCAACGGCCGGAGTTAAGCAAAAGGCTATAACCATCCCTAAATTATATTGACGGGAGACAAGCAACACCCCAATCAGCAAGGCAGGGGTGATTCTCAACGTCATCCCCTCCGGAGAAAACAGATTGCTACCGTAGGCGTACTTGGCCATCACGTGCACCAGCAGAGACGGGACAACGGCCAAGATGATCATCGAAACAGGCAGTTTTAAATTTTCAAGCTTAGGGGAGTTAAAAGGGATCAGTACAAAAAGGAGCACTAAGCCAGCCACCCCAATGAGGGCCGCATAGTAATTAAAAATCTGAGGATTTAGGTTCCCAAAAAACCAGTCAGCTAGGCCAATCAGCAGGAAATACCCCAGCCATAATGAGAGAGCAATCTTTAATCGTCGGGATGCTTGATCGTCATTTTGAATAAATGTGGTCATGACAAATAGGATTTTACCTGACCCTTGAGCGACTCACATGTGCAAAGCTAAATGTCTTTTTGTACTCACCCATGACAACTGTCATGGGTCCCCATGATGACTTTCACCCGTATCCTGAAAAGATCGTGATATTGTTCACTTTCATGTAAACCGTGAGCCTAATAGACTAGCAATTGGGTCGATACCTGCATGGGAATTGGCCTTCATTTGGCCAATTGGGCTAAAGGAGTAAGTCATTTGAACACTCGAAATTATCTGATATTTTTTGCCATTTTTCTGTTTGCGCTGATTATTATTGGCTTGACAGAAGATGGTCGGGCCGCTAATCACTCAGCGGCCGATGATGAGCTTTCATACCTACCGTTGATGCTAAAGCCCGAAGGAGAGGCAACCCCTGTACCAACAGAAACGCAGACACCTTTGCCTCCGATGCCAACCAATACGGCCGAACCGGGAAGCACGCCAACGACAGCACCTACGGCGACAGCAACATCTCCGGCCGCTCCTACCGCATCACCGACGCCAACGGCCGAACCGCTTGAAGAAACTTGGCTGGCTGCATGGATGGTGAACACCGAAAACGATACATCTGCCGTTTTCACAGGTGTCTCTGTAGATGTGTCTACCGTGTACACCAAAACAGAAAACGGTATTGATTACCAGTGCATCACTGCTAGTGGTATTCCCAGCTATGAGGTGGAAATTACCCAGCAGATCATTGATCAGCTCAACGGCCGCCAAAAAGCGAACTCCGACTTTGCGGTCGGTAACCAAACAAGTGCTACGCTGGGGCAGATTGTTTCGTTCGGTGAAGATATCGGCTATGACTCCAGCTGTAATCAAGCCACTGAAGATGGGTATGGCTATTGGCCACCTGGCCCTGCTTGCCCAACCGATCAAAGCAAAGATCAATGTTTCCCGCTCAGCCCAGAACCGGCCGTTGCTGAAGAAGATATTTGTGCCACCGGCTTAAACGATATCGGCGCATGGGTCAACGGCGTGGCGGTATTCAGCTGGACCGATGGGATGTCGTACAACAACGGCGGTGTTTGGCAAAACGATGCCTATCACTTTGAAATTAACGACTTGGACATCATTCCCGGCCACTCTGCCAACGGGAACTATCATCACCATTCAAACCCTTGGGCACTGGGTGCTCAGCTGGGCGATGTAGGTGATAGTCATTCACCCATTTATGGATTTGCGGCCGATGGCTATCCAATCTACGGCCCGTGGCACGCTGATGGTGAACTGGCCAATAGCTGTTGGAAAGCGCGCGATTATGACAGCCCAGCTTCGCCCACCGGCTGTGGAGTTGCCGGAGAACGCTCTTGCGTGCTGGTTGATAACACAGACATCACCCAGGGTACAACTGCGGCCGATTCAGATGGGCCAACGACCAGTGATTCAGTCTCATCATTGTCCGGCAACGTATTTGTAACCACATCGGGCTATTACTTTGAAGATTATTACTACGATCCCTCATGCACCACGCAGGGTGTTGCTTATTTAGACGAACACAATGGGCACGATCATGATGGATTAGGTTACCACTACCATGTCACAGTGGTTGACAACGGTGACGGCACATTTACCGATGTATTCCCATATTACATCGGGCCAAACTACGCCGGTCAATTGCTAGATGGCGGGATTGCTACCTGTGGCGGCATGGGCGGTGGTCCAGGTGGTGGCGGACCGGGCGGTGGCCCTCCGGGTGGAGGAGGTGGACCACCCTAATGCGAAGTATCCTCATAAATTTGGGGCGATGGCTGATCAATGACCTAAGTCTGTGTGTCATCATCGGATGTTCCGTGTGGCTGGCGGCCTGCCAGCCACCTCCGGCCGAAGTGCCAACACCCCCGCCCGTTCAGAAAGAATCCCTAGCCGTGGCTGAACCCACACCAACGGCTGGGATTGATGTTAGCCCTGATTCAGAGCCCACTTTGGCTGGAAGCCTCATTTTGATCGATGAGAGCGCTCATCCAAACCATAAAGTGGTCCACTACGACTTGGAGACGCAAACGAGCGAAACCTTGTTTGCGGTTCCGGAAAATGGCTGGGTGTACCAGATGGATGTCACCCGAGATGGTACACAGGTGGCTCTGTCTTACTCATCCCCTCCGGCCGAAGAAGACCGCGAGCCGTATGATCGGAACGGGATTTTCTTGGCCAGCATTGGCCCAGACGGGTTGATGAGCGAGCCAGAGCTGTTGTTTGGCAATACGGCCGCCAATGAATTTGTTTTTAACCCAGCATGGACGGCCGATGGCAAAAGCATCTTTTACGTCTCGTACAAACGCATCGTGCCAGAAGATGTTTTGGAAACGTGGGAGCCAACCCTTGAAGTGGATTTGATGCGGTACGACCTAGAGACGGCCGAGCATCACTTGATTGCTGAGGATGGGATCTGGCCCCGTTTGTCACCCGATGGCTCCCAATTGGTGTTTATCCAAGTTGATCCGATTACAAGTATGCGGGCGGTGCACACTTCTGATCTAAACGGTGAGGGTGTGACTGAGCTGATCATGTTTAATCGATTTTTTGATATCGATAGCCCCCATTTCTCGGCCGATGGAGAGCACATCTATTTTGGAGCTGTCCCTCACTCAACAAAAGTAGATCGCAAATTATGGGAGGTGGTGCTCGGCATTCAAGTTGCATCCGCCCATGTGGATCATAACTTGCCATCTGACTGGTGGCGGATACCGGTTGATGGTGGCGAAGCAGAAAAAGTAACCGATGTAAAACGCATTATCAGTTACGGCAGTTTTGATGTAACGGGTGAAACCCTTTTTTACGCCACACAAAATGGAATTTTTGGGATGGATTTAAATGGAGCATCAGATCAGTGGATCCCTGTCCAAAGCTCTTCTCGGTATTTTGTTTGGACCCCCTAAAAACTTTGAAATCAAACTCTCAATTTGGAGGAGAATGAATGAATAAATTCAGAATAATTATTTGCTTGGCACTGCTTGCTTTGTTTGCCGTTGCCTGTGGGCAAGGGGAGCCACCCCAACCACTGGCCGAGCTAGAAGCTGTGCCAACTGTGATCCCAACGGCCGTTCCGGCCGAGCCTGAGGAAATGGAAGAACCTGAGGTCGAAGAGCCTGCACAAGCAGAAGAAACAGCAGTTGAAGAACCTGCCGGAACCGAAGTTGTAGTGCAAGACTGGACAACGGCGTGGATGCTTAACGAAACCGGTGCTACGGGTGAAGTTTTCTCATCGATCATCCCAGACGTCCAAGACGTCTATATCACCAACATTGATGGCAAAGATTACCAATGCATTGTTGCAAGCGGCATTCCTAGCTATGAGACCGTAGCTACGCAAGAGCTAATCGACAGCCTGAATGACCGGCCGCTCGCTGCCCGAGATTTTGGGACCGGCGGTACAACGCTAAGTTTGGGTGATGTGGTTGCGTTTGGGGGTGATGTCGGATATGCACCTCAATTTGGCTGCACCGATGATGAAGGATATGGCTATTGGCCTCCCGGCCCCGCTTGCCCAACCGATCAAGCCAAAGAGCAGTGTTTCCCGCTTGATCCAGAGCCACACGCTGAAGGTGAGCTGTGCGAAACTGGAATTAACGATTTGGGTACATGGGTCAACGGCGTTGCCATCTTTAACTGGTCAGATACCGCATCGTACAACGGTGATGGTGTGTGGCAGAACGAAGCATTTCACTTTGAATTTTATGACCTAGATGTTTGCCCCGGCCACTCGGCCAACGGCAACTACCATCACCATTCAAACCCGGTTTGCTTGGCAGATCAATTGGGCGATGTGGGTGACGGCCATTCGATGATTTACGGATTTGCGGCTGATGGTTACCCGATTTATGGCCCTTGGCATGACACCGGCGTTTTGACTCAAAGCTGTTGGAAAGCACGCGACTACGATGATCCTAATTCACCAACCGGCTGTGGCGTTGCAGGGGAACGTAGCTGTTTGTTGATTGACCAGTACGACATCTCTTTAGGGACTGTTCCGGCCGAATCAACCGGCCCAACGACGAGCCAAGTTGTTTCATCTATGTCTGGTAACGAATTTGTGACCACATCTGGGTATTACTTTGAAGATTACTACTACGATGCTTCATGTACGGCCCAAGGGATCGAATATCTTGATGAGCACAACGGCCATGATCATGACGGTTTGGGGTATCACTACCATGTGACTGTTGAGCAGTTAGCCGACGGCACATTTAGCGATGTCTTTCCGTTCTACGTTGGACCCGCCTATGCTGGTGTTTTGCAAAACAATGCGATTGCCGCCTGTAGCACAGGGCAGATGATGGGCCCACCCGGTGGTGGAGAAGGCGGTCCCCCTCAAGGCGGCGGGCCGGGTGGTCCTCCAGACTTTGCGGCTATTGCGGCCGCGCTAGGCGTGACAGAGCAGGCTTTGCGCGATGGGATTGGTGGCCCTCCACCGGATTTTGAAGCTGCATCTGAGGCTCTAGGCATCTCTGTTGAAGAGATTGAAGCGGCCTTTGAGGCCAACGGCGCCCCATAAAACACATTGTCGGGCAGGGCAATGTGCCTGTCGGCCGTTGGTCAATTCTGATCAGCGGCCGACTTCCCCCTCATCTGACCCCTTCGGGGCCATCTTCTCCCCCGAGGGAGAAGGGGTTTGGTTATTCGTTTATCCAAAAAAAGGTTCATGCAGGCGGTTCAAGCTCCCTCTCCCAATTTGGGAGAGGGTTGGGGTGAGGGTTAACTTACACACCCGTAGGAACGTCTGAAAACGGAATGTTTTTATCCACCCGTGGCTCAGGTGGAAGCCCTAATACACGTTCTGCAATGATATTCAGCATGATCTCGTCGGTGCCACCTGCAATCCGCAGGCCGGGTAACGACATGAAGTTCTGCACAAATACCGCATCTTCCCGCTCATCCTGCTCCGGGTCCCACTGAATCCCCTGCTGTTCGAGCAAGTCAATCGCAAACGAAGCCATGTCTTGCCCTTTGACACCGGCCACAAGCTTCCCGATCGAGCTCTCTGGACCCGGCTCATCGCCGCGAGACAACGCGCTCAAGGTTCGCATTTCTGTAAACTTTAGCCCTGCCTCTTCAACATACCACGAAGCGAGTTTTTGCCGCACAATCGTATCTTCGATAGCCGGTTTCCCATCGATTTCGAGCCGCTCGGCCAAGGCTTTTACTGAATCGAAGTTGGCACCGACGTTTCCACCGCCGATGCTGGCCCGTTCGTTCATCAAGGTGGTTAGGGCGACCCGCCATCCCTGACCAATTTCACCCAGCCGCATGCTGTCGGGGATGCGTACATTGGTTAAGTAGACCTCGTTAAACGATGATCCGCCTGACATCTGTTTGATCGGCCGAACCTCAACTCCGGGCGATTTCATATCGACGCAGAAGTAGGTCATCCCCTTGTGTTTTGGCACGTTGGGATCAGTGCGGGTGACCAAGATTGCGTAGCTGGCGTATTGCGCCACCGTTGTCCAGACTTTTTGGCCGTTTACGATCCAATCATCCCCATCTTTTTCTGCCCGTGTTTGTAGGGCGGCCAAGTCAGATCCGGCCGCTGGTTCACTAAACAGTTGACACCAAATTTCTTCGCCACTGGCTAACTTGGGCAGATAGCGGGCCATCATTTCTTCGGTGCCGTAGGTCATGATGGTGGGGGCCGCCATCCCTTGCCCAATGCTGAAATATGAGCCCATGTACGGGGTGTCGAGCTTAGCCTCTTCTTGGTCAAAGATGACTTGCTCTAAAGTTGAGGCACCTCGGCCGCCAAACTGTTTGGGCCAAGTGATGCAGGCCCAGCCACCATCTGATTTTCGTTTTTGCCAAAACTGTGCACGGCCAACTTCGTCTAGCCCGGCTAGATCCGCCTCAGATGGAACATTGGCCTCGAGCCAAGCACGTGCTTCTTTGCGGAATGCCGCTTCATTTGGGGTATCGTCAAAATTCATAATCTTTCTCTCTTGCGCCTATGCCTCAATGTGGTCAGATGCTTTGATCAGCTTGTCTGACCAGACCCGTTCACTTCCAATGGCAACAGCCAAAACCTTGGCCCGCCGATAGTAAAATTGGCAGTCAACTTCCCAAGTAAAGCCCATGCCGCCGTGCGTTTGAATACTCTCTTTTGATGAAAAGTAATAGGCCTGCGTGCTACCAACTCGGGCTGTGGCAGCCGCTAGCGGTAGCTCTTCCGCATCTGTGTTAAGGGCCCACGCTCCGTAGTAGGCGTTAGAGCGCGCCAAAGTATTCTTGACGTACATGTTCGCCAGTTTGTGTTTGATGGCTTGGAACGAGCCAATCGGCCGACCAAAGGCATACCGCTGCATCGCATGGTCTTTGGCCATCGCCAAACAGGTTTCAGACCCGCCCAATTGTTCCCAAGCGTACAAAACGGCCGCTCGGTCTAAGATTTTCTCTAAGAGTGTCCAGCCTTCCCCTTCGCCACCCAGCAGTTCGGCCGAGGCTCCGTTAAAAATCACGTTGGCATGATTCATGCTGGGGTCGATCGTTTTAAGTGACTCGTAGCTAACCCCATCTTGTTCAAGCGAGACGATGTAGAGTGAGGCCCCATCCCCTTGATCGCTTTTGGCCGCCACGATAATCACCTGCGCAATTTCAGCATCGGCCACGGTGGTTTTTCGGCCGGTAATCTTTCCGTTCTCAACTTTGGTTTCTAACGTGTCGGCCGTGGTCACACCGGCTTTTTCTGCGTAGGCCAATGTTCCGATAACTTCCCCTTCAGCAAATTTGGGGAGCCAGCGGGATTTTTGCTCTTCGCTACCGGCTAAAAGGATCGCTTCGGTGGCTAAATAAACGGACGAAGCAAACGGAACGGGAGCACAAACCCGGCCGAGCTCTTCGGCAACAAGCACCAATTCTAAGTAGCTCATCCCTAAGCCACCATATTTTTCTGGGATGGCGGTGGCCGCCCAGCCCTGCTCTACAATTTGTTGCCACAAGTCGGCTGCGTAATGTTCGTTTCCTTCTAAAACACGGCGAACTACCTCTGGTGGGCAGTTTGCTTTTAGAAAGGATCGGGCGACATCTCGCACAAAGATTTGGTCATCGTTAAACTCAAAATTCATTTAGTCAACTCTTCCTTTTTGCTGGTAATTCATCAATGATTTGAATCATAGCCTGTTGTGTTGAATCGTCCAGCTTAGGGCTGATGCGGCAGGTGATCGGGTTTTGAATAGACAAAAAACGGCCGGAGATAAAAATCATCTTCGGCCGTCAATCGTTTTTAACAGAACATTGAGTACTCTGTAAAGTATAGAATCTAACTTTCTCAAGAGAGCGTCATACCCGCGGAGGCGGGTATCCAGTGCCAGATTTAGCGCTGGATTCCTGCCTTCGCAGGAATGACACCGACTAATGAAACTTTAAAAAAAACTTACTATACAGAGTACTGAGTAGCAGTTTTGCTTGATACCACCCGGTATCGATTACAAGTTTGATTGCTTGTGCCTATTTATTAAGGAAGGCGAGTTGGCAATGGCAATGGTAGATTTTTCATTGGTTTCCTCCTTTTTTAGGTTTGATATTTTTCATATTTACTGCGTAAAAAATTAAGGGAGCTGAGAGCTAAACTTATTCAGAATCTCACTCATTTGCCCGCTGTAGTTCATGACGGGGTACCCTCTTGGGTTGACACCTTCCCCAACCGGAGTGGCAAATTTTGAATAGAGCCGATTGTTGTAGGTGTCGGTCAGGCTGGCCTGCATCTTGAACGTCTCAATCCCCAATTGTTTGCTCTGGTTCGCAAGCGCCAGCAACCCTTTAAGAAAAACTCTAGATGTCCGATAGGATTTTTCAACGGCCGCTACGTAGATAAAAACAGTGTCTTGATCTGCATAATCATTTGCTGGGGAGCCGAACAAAAAGCCGATCATCGCCTGCAACTGCCCATTTGGGTCAAATGCTGCCAGTGCACCACCTTTTGCAAAAATGTGGCTAACAATGTCTTCGGCTGTTTTAAACTCCGGTAAAAACAGATCTTCCTTTTGATTCCAGAGCAAATTGGCAAGGCGGTTTTCGTCTAA
>JAHDGV010000188.1 GCA_020631655.1 Chloroflexota bacterium
AGTTGGATTCCGCACACCACCATCACCATGAAAGGGCCGAAGGCTGATTTAGGGCCAACGGTTGAAATTGTGCGTAAGGCAAAGGTGTTTAATGTGCCGATGCGTTTGGACCATATCAACTTGGTTTGGTATTCTCCGTTTGAATTGATTGAAAAATATCCACTTTAGACCTTTTAGGTTGTTAAAATCTCAAGGACCTTTCGCCGTAACATGGACATACGCAAAACATTGATCGAGCGAGCCACAAACATCCGGCCGCAAGCCTACGCACCCTACTCAAAATTTTGGGTTGGGGCGGCGCTCATCACCAAAGATGGTGAGATATTTGAAGGGGTGAACTTTGAAAATGCGAGCTACGGGCTCACGATTTGTGCGGAACGCAATGCGATTGGGACGATGGTGACGGCCGGTGGGAAAAAAATCGCTGGACTGGCCGTGTCAACTGAAAATGGGGTAACACCGTGTGGAGCATGCAGGCAGGTAATGATTGAATTTGCGGGGTCTGACTACCCGGTTTACATCGTCAATTCAACAACGGGCGAAGTAAAAGATACGACGGTTAAGCAGTTGCTCCCTGAATTTTTTGATAGCTCACAATTGCCAGAAGGCTAAAAAGAAAAAAGCCCGACCAAACGGCCGAGCTTTTTAAAAATTTAGATTCTCAAAACAATTAACAATCACCTGTCACAGCAAGAGAGAGTCAATTACCTTGTTCAAACCAGTCTTACATGAAGAAGGAATAAACGAAAGAGCCGATCAACGTTAGGGTCGTTAACATCGCACCCGCCATCACATATCCCAATACTGGTGGCCCGTCAGGAGCCTCTCCATATTCATATTCACTCATATTTTTAATCCCCCGGATTATGCTTGACCCAACCAGTTCACAAATTGGGGTAAGCGTCGTGGGTGTTTGCTGCAAAGGCCAAAACACCGTGGTATCTAATACAATTTATCTTGTGCCAGAGACTGCATAGGACTCGTGCATAAGTTGATAAATAATAGCCGAAACGATTTGGTTAACAAATAGGAAGAAAGTCTCATGTTTTTATAACTGAGCTATAACCAATCTAAAATTTGTTGGCTTTCGGCACCCAATAGCCCCTTAATTTCCGGGTCTTTAAACGTAGTGCTTAGCGCTTCGTTGCCGTCAGGCACGAGACTGCTAATTTCGTTGATTGCGGCCGCCAATGCCCCATCTTTTGGTGATGTTGTGGCTGTTAACTCTTTTTCAAGGATGTCGATTTGCAAGCCCGCATTGCGCAGTTCATTGCCAGATGCTAAATCTTTGAGCTCTGTGCGCAACTTCTTGAGAGCCTTTTTGATCGCAACTACTTTTGTAGCCGACGGTTTGTTTGACTCACCCCGTTCAGACGAGTTATTTGAATCTTGTGCGTCTTCATCGGCCGGTTTAGTTTGGTCGCCCAAAACGACATCCCCACCAGCGGTTACATTGCCAGCGATAAAGGTGCCATCCCCTGAATTGGTGTTGTTGATAAGCTCTGAAACCTCATCAGCGATTTTGTTGCGCACCTTTTTGCTAGCAGATCCACCAAACAAGACTTGGCTCTCTGCACTACGCATATACATGACCTGAATGCCCCAATCCCGGCCGGTTGGGTCTGCATTGAACGCTGCTTTGCGTCCGGCCGCAACCGCCTCTTCGATGCTCAAACTTGCAACAAGCGCCATGTAAAACAGCTTGCTGAACGCAATCGCCGTAGCATCTTTAATTTTAAATTGATTGGCAACGACGGCCGGGACACCTGTTTTCACAAACATCGAGGCGATGCCGGCCCAGCGGGCTTTTCCAGCCCGACGGCCGCTGTTGCACGCCCCCAGCATCGCTAGCCGGACACCACTGTCGCGCAGGTTAATGGCCAATTGCTCGGCCGGAACCGCTTTGTCATCAAACAATAGCGATGCTGTGGTAATCACTTGCCCCGGTTTGTCTCCCATCTGCTCATGAATTTCTCCATGGCCCGCAAAGTGGAAAATCCCCACATTTTTTTCAAGGATGTTTTCTTCAATATCCCCAAACTCAGCATCCATCAAAATAGTTGGCTTAACCCCGCGAACCCCTTTGGTTGCTTCTGCTAAGTTTTCCTTTTCTTGCGTCAGGTCTAAGGGGGCGGCCCCTTTTGGAGAAGCAAAAGCTGCTAATAGTTTGATGGCTCCTCTCGGTGCACGTTTACTTTTGGATGCGTCGATACTTTCATGGCGCACAATCGATACCCGGCCGTCTAAGGCCAGAAAACCGTCCATCTTGCCACTGCCACCCGGTGGGGGCAGATACAGAAACTCCCAAGGCAACGTAGATAATCTTTCATGGAGTTTGAGACGCAGGCGCACGCCGGTGACCTCATCTTTGTTGGCCGCCATCTTGCGATTGTCTTCAAACAAAGAACGGATGGTTGAGCGCTCATTGAACTTTTCTTCGGGCAATAAATAATTGGCTAGTTCTTGCCCAAATTCGATTAGATCGTCTCCCTCAAGGGTGCGCGCATCAAGTTTATAGATCTTTTTTGCCAATTGGCGATATTCAAATTTGACGCTGATCGCTTCGTCGGCCGACATTTCCCCGGCCGGAGAATCTGATAAGCGGACTTTAAACGTCCACCATTTCTCCCGTTTTTCTCCCCGAGAAATCTGCAGATCAAACGCCTCTAGTTCAACATCTAGATAATCCATTTTTAGATTCTGTCTCTCAAATTTAGTGGCAAAATCGGGGTGCGGTGGCCGTGATCAAGCCCTTCTGGATGACAGTGAAAATCATCAATCCCTCGATGGCAACCGATTGTATTGGTTTGCATGATCCAAACCATTGACAATGCGAACATGAGAAAGGCGAAAGTGAGCGAAAAAAGAATTTTGGCCGTCTTATCCAGTAACGGCTGATCTGAGTTTGTTTGCATAGACGATCTTACTCCGCGTTTTCAACCGCTTCAAAATAACTTTCTAAAAAGGCATCCCAACCAGTTTCTTGGGCATAGCTTGTTCGGCTGTAGAACGGAGATAATTCATTGCTACCAACCGGCTGCATTAAATAGGTTGTGAGCCCCATAATCCCATCATCGGCCGCCGCAGTGTGGGCCTCGGCCAAAATAAACTCATCATCGTTCAGGATGTTGACAACTGATTCGGCCGCAGTTTTCACTTTGTCAGATATCCCGGCCGTTTGGGCCAAGTTAGAGCAAAACATGCCCAAATCGTACAGATGATAGCTCTGATGGTTGTTTTGAAACTGAATCGTGTTTCGATGGGCCGACCAAACCGCATCGAGATGGGCATCCATATCATCCATCAGCTCGTTGGCTAAATCTGTTGTGGCTGTGGCCAGCTTTTCGATTCCGGCCACTTTTACGGCCGTTAGCGTCGCGCCGTCAATTCCCCGTTCGGTCAGGTCTGCGTCTAAATTTTTAAAGAAGGTGGTGTACTCATCCACAATGAGCTTGCTTAAATCAACCGAGTTCATGGCTGGCTTTTTGCCCAGCTTGGTCAAAATTTCGGTGTAGGGCCAACTTTCGGCCGGCATTAGCTCTTCAGATGCGACATAAACGTCCGCACTTTTTTTCACTTGATACACCAGCTCAACTGTTGCCATCAGGCAGGCGTTCATCCCCAGCAAATCAACTGGCTGATCTAAATCTCGCTTGATCCGCATCAGGGCTTTGCCCAGCTCAACCGTGTCCAGAGAATGTCCCGTCCCATTGTCAAAGGCGATGTCACGCTCAAACTCATCCTCTTGCTCGATAATTTCGCGCATCGACGGGGTGAAGAAGATGTTGTATCGGCCGTCGGCCGCACTGCGTTCGCTTAGTTCTTCAGTCGTGACCGGTTGGCTTACCTCCTTTTGCAACTTGATCCCCTGAATTTCACCCGGCTCCCAGCCTGATCCATGGCTCCACAAGACAAGGGCATATTTATCGGCCGGGGCAACTTCTTTGCCCCATTTTGCAAAATCGATCAGGGTTCCAGCATCTCCAGAATCAACGTCGCTCCCCATGTCGCTCTCGGTTGTTTCACCGTTCTTGACATGCATCCGCTTGGTGCCATCCGGCGTGGTTTGTTGAATTACCACCTGCACATCATCGCCCAATTCGGCCGCTTTGATGTTTTGAATACTTTTTTCGCCCCACCCAGCCACGTTGTTATGCGTCGCTACGTAGATCATCCATGTCCATGCTGTCATTCTTTTATATGTAGAGAGTAAAGGGTAGAGGGTACAGTGGGTTTGCCCTCTCTACTCTTTACTCTCTATCTGCATTTACTCGTTAAACATCCGCAAAACAGATCCTTCGCCAAACCACTCTTTGATCTGATCTTCGGTCCATTCTTCTTCGATTAGCTGATCGGCCAAATTGCGTAAAACAACCTCGATCCGGCTACCAAGATTGGTGTTCATCCGTGACCAGCTACCCTCTGGGGTATCACGGTAGTTGCCCACGTGATGGATACCGATGAGCCGCATTTTTTCGTCGAACAGCGGAGATCCTGAGCTTCCACCTTCTGTGTCGCTGGTGTAGGTCACGTAGTCATCAGACTGGTTGACTTTGAAGTTGTTGTGGAACACGTAGGTTTTGGTCCGGCCGCGTGGATGTTGCGGTACGTAGATCCGGTTCGCATCTTTGGCCGTGTGGTCTCCGTCATACTCTAGAAAGCCATACTCCTCTTCTGCCACTTCTTCAAGGGCAACAACGGTGTAGTCTAAACCGCCTTGGCTTAAAACTGGACTGGTGAAAAATAGTTTTTCAGGAGCCAAACGCATCAATTTTTTTGTGGTCTTTTTGCCGGTGCGAAAATCTTTTAAATAATCAAAGTGTATGGTAGCGGTTTCGGCCGCTTCTGGCAGGGGCAACACATGGTTGTTGGTCATCAAAACCTTGCGCTCGCTTCCAAAAATCCAGCCGGTGCCAACATAGGTTTTTAGCTCGTTGTTCTCTTTTAGCCTGTCCCAAGTACGTTTGACTTGGCTGGGCTTGGCCGAATTAAGAGATGAATGCCCCTTCATGCGCATGTGGGCTACAGATTTCCCAAGCTTGATCAGCTCCGCGACAATGCTGTGATCAACGAGTTGATTGATTTGGGCCAGCTTGTCAAAAATTTTCATCGACGACATCGAATCATCGATAATGGCTAAAGTATCCTCATCCCCTTTATCTTCTGTCGGAATATCTTTAATCACCCCGACATTGGGTTTAAGCATTTGCTTGGCTAGAAAATCTAGTTCATCCTCGTTAGACAGGTGAGAAAAATCTTCAAAATCTTCTGGCAATTCTGATTCTTCGTGATCCATGGTTTGTCTCCTAATTTTGTGTAGGTGTTTGGCAAAGATGCCCGCTTTATGAAGTGGGTTCCCAAGGTGTTTAGTTGGCTAGGATGGGGGCTAGAATTTAAACATCTCTATTTGATGGATGCATTTTATAAGCATGATCTGTAATCGGCAATGCTAATCCTTGTCAGTTGGTGGCGGATATTGTCAATCGGCCGGATTGTTTGGCAACCCGGTCTTAAAAACATGTGTAAAACAGGCATCCTTGCCTGCCTGAGGCCCACAGGCAAGGATGCCTGCGATACGAATCATGTTGTTTCTCTGGCAATAAAAAACCCCCGCATTTGCGGGGGTCTTGGTTTTAGTCAGATTGTTTATATAAGGGGGCTACTTTAAGGCTGAATCAAACTCAGCCACCCTGCTATGAAATCAGATATTCTAATTTTAGCGTGAGTAATACTCAATCACCTGTGGGACTTCACAGACGATGGGTACTTCGTGTCTTTTTGGAAGATATTCCAAAGAGAACTGAAGCTGATCTTTGTTGGTTTTGATGTAGTCTGGTGCGTGGTATGCGCTCTCAGCTGCTTCAACAAAGATGTTCATTTTTTGGCTTTTTTGGCGAACAGCAACGATGTCTCCAACGCTAACGTTGTATGAAGCGATGTTAACCCGTTTGCCGTTTACAGTGATGTGGCCGTGTGAAACGTATTGACGAGCGGCAAAGATGGTTGGTGCAAGACCACCACGATAAACCATTGCGTCTAGACGTGTCTCTAAAAGCTGAACGAGGTTGTCTACGGTGTTACCCGCTTTGCCTACAGCTTTTTTGTAGTAGTTAACCATTTGCCGTTCGTGGATGTTGTACTGCGCGCGCATGCGTTGTTTTTCAAGCAATTGGCGCTCATACGCAGATTGACGGCCGCGACGGAATTGTTTTGCCGGTCCATGTTGTCCTGGTGGATACGGCTTTTTCTCCATGATTTTCGCTGCTTTATTGGTGAGTGGTACTCCCAAACGGCGCGAAAGTTTGACCTTAGGTCCATTATATTTCATGCTATTATCTCCTAGTAACAGGTCTGACTAAACCTTTTTTCAGAAACAAATTTCAGACACAAAAAATGCGACTGCTCAGGATTGCCCGACAGTCGCACGTGGTCATTCAAAAAATTAAGTTACTGATAGGGTCGAGAAGTATAACAGAGCCGGTGGGGGGATTCAAACCATCCTTAAATTGTCATTTTACTTTTTTTCTGCTTTAATTTTGCCAAACCGATTTATACGGTCAGAGGCAGATCAGCGAGAGTGAGTCTTTGCTGAGCCAAATTCAATAAACCTATTTAAACAGATAAGAGACTATCAATTTATGACAAACAGAAGAATAACCCTATTGTGTTCCATGCTGGCTGGATTAATCCTGCTCGTTTCAGTGTTTGCATTGCAACCTACTACTGCTCAAGAAGAGCCAGAGGAGTTTCCTGAGGGGGTTAAGTCTATCCAGTATGACCTAGAACAAATCAAAATTTCAGAAATTGATTTGACCGTTGCCAGCGATTCAAACACAGGCTCGGAGTCTGAAGACCTAATTCAAAACGAGCTGGTTCAAACAGATACATCTCTCTTTTACTCAGGCGATCCGCTGGTGCTGGAGCCGAATCAGGGATCAATCGATTCGCCGATGGCGACGGCCGACTTTAACAACGATAGCTTGATCGATTTGGTAATCGAACGAGATGGGAATTTGATCGTTTACTATCAACAGCCAGACGCTAGCTTTTCAACCGGTACCCAAGTCGGTGCTACGTTTGATCCGTGGTCAATTGGAGATTTTAATGGGGACGATTTGACGGATATCGTTTACATCGTAAATGATCCAGCATTCCTGGGTTACCAATTTGTGCTCCAGAACAATCAGGGGGCATTTGACTCTCAAAGTATCCCATTTACCAAAAATGAATATATCGAATCTGGCTCTTTAAGAATGTTTTATGCTTTAGATCTGAATGGGGATGGATATGATGACATCGCTAGATTGTCTGGTGAGTTTGGTGCAACCTGGACATATTTGATCAGCGATGGCGCTGGAGGATACGCGGCCGAAGTTGAAGGTGGCTCAGTTGTGGGTGAGAGCTATTTACGCTCGCAAGACACTATCCAACTCGACCCTACTAAGCCAAAAGGGGTAATTTACAGCTGGGAAGATCTGGAATCGTCACAAAATCCTGAAATACCCACGTTGTTTAATATCTTCATCGATCAATATGTGAACGGAGTGTTTACCAATACTCATACGATTGAATATGAATTGGCACCTCAAGCATTCTCTAACTTGGTATTGGAACAGCTTGATGTCAATCATGACGGCCTTGATGATATTTTGCTTGATATCTATTTTTACGAAGATAATCAGCAAACGGGTGAGACCGGCCAGCGATCACAAATAATTGTTTGGCTTCAGCAAGAGGATCATGAATTTGCTGAGCCCTATATCATTGAAGGGTCAGGTAAAGGCGTTCAGGCGATGGCCATGGGTGATGTTAATTTAGATGGTGTGCAAGATTTGGTTACTCTGAATGGAGATAGCTTTCCGGGCGATCAACTTTCGTTTTACTTTTTAGATGCAGATGGGGCGATTACAAATCGGGTAGACAAGCAAACCTTCGGAATACAATCGAACGATTGGTTTTTTGTTGAAGATATGAATGGAGATAACCGGCCGGACATCGTGTCTGGTGGTGCGATTTTTTATCACAACGGCCAAGTCTCTCAGGTTTACCTGCCGAATCTTTTCTCCAGCTTTATCGCGTACCAAAGCGTATACGACGACTTTAGCGATCCTACCTCAGGTTGGCCCACCTTCTTCGGTGAGAATACCATTTACACCTATTCTGACGGGGAGTACATGATCAATAGTCCAAATGCAGACTTTTTCGGATTGGTTACCCCTAACTTCCCTGCTTATGAATACAACTACACGGTGAAAGGGCGCAAGACGTTTGCCGAAGATGGGGGGTATGGCGTTGTGGTTGAGCTGAACGACGACTTTACCTACTTTAAAGGTCTGTTGATTTTCCCTGATTTCGGTGTGGCATGGCTAATCGACGTCAATTCAGAAGGGCGTTTGCAGGTTTTAGACGAAGTGCGTAATCTGCCCCGCCTCGATACTGATCCCTATCAATTTCAAGTGAATCGTAGCTCTGGAACGACTAACTTTACAATCATCGATAGCGCTGGATCAGAAGTGTATTTTTCTACGACCTACGTTGGTGGGGAAGCTCAAAGTAACCCGCACCGCGTTGGATTTATTACGCTGCCGATCGACACAGGCTTTGAAGCGAGATTTGATGACTTTGCTTTAGACGCATACACAGACTAGGCTGATTTTTAGCCCGGCCGCCCACCTCGCTTAACGTGGCGATTTTCAAAAATTAGAAATAAACTATTGGCATGGAAACAGGTCAATATCAGCAGGTTCTAGTTTTGTATTTAGCCTCGTCAGCGTTAGATAGTGAGGTGCGCGGCTGGGCCGTTTATGATGGTACCGGCCGGGAAGCCCACACCACAGGGGACAGCCAGCATCCACCCTACGATACTGGGCTAGGCGCGCTTCGGGACGGTTGGCGCGTGATCCAATTTCCCACACTTATTCCCCCATATCCGGGTGAGGAATATACAACTTCGTTTATGAAGTATCAGTTTGTGTTTGAAAAAATCGTTTCCGTTTGATGGAGGACTCCCATGGCAACGCTATCCAAAGATTATTTGCTTAATTCTCGCCAAATGGCCCATTTTGTGGCGGATGGCTACTTGCGGTTTGATGGTTTGGTTCCGGCCGAAATTAACCAAGCGGTGATGGCTGAGATCGATGATGGGCAGATCAAAGGTGCTCCGGCCGGGACGCCATTAAGCCAGTGCTACACAGGCTCAGCCATTCGACGGATGTTAGATATGCCAGAGATTCAGGGGCTGATTCAGAGTCTTGTTGGATCAGACCCGCTCTTTGACCATGATGCGGTGCACGTGCGGGAACCGATGGAGGGGAAGGCACAGGGGTTACATGCTGACTCAATTATTGATACGCGTTGGGAAGATTTTGATATCCAGATCATGTATTTTCCGCATGAGGTGCCGTTAGAAATGGGGGGCACGTTGGTGTTGCCCGGCAGTCACTATCGCAGAGTAAACGAGATGGATATCGCTGGGTATCAGAATATGGTGGGGCAGGTGCCGATGGTGTGCCCGGCCGGTTCGATTTTAGTTTTGCACCATGGCATTTGGCACTGCGGCCGTCAAAACCGAACCGATCAGCGGCGCTACATGTTTAAAGTGCGTCTCAATCCAGCCGAGCCACAGGTTCGTCTGTGGGATACGTCTGATCTTGAGGCAGATTACGCGGCTCACCATGAAATTTTTGCCGGGCAGGGGGATGCTGATGACATTCAAAATATTTTGGCTAAACAACAGCCATGGCTCGAATATGCAACCGGCCGGTTAGAAATTGTGAATCGGGTGCGGATGTGGCGTTTCCTGACAGGGGACAACAATTTTGATGTTCATTATTGGTTGACTCGGTTGGAAAATATGCCGAGCCGGAACTAGGTTTAGTTGATTTTTCGGGCCAATTCGCTCTGCATTTTTGGCCGCGGATATTTACAGATTTTCGCGGATGATTTCTCTTTTTGGTTTTTGCTTGCAAGTTCTGTGGCTAAATTGAGAGAGGG
>JAHDGV010000869.1 GCA_020631655.1 Chloroflexota bacterium
TTAGCTCTTGATAACGGCAGTCTCGTTTATCGATTTGGGTGAGCAGGGCTTTGAGTCCAATCCTTTTTTTGACCAGCGGCCGGAGCGTTTTGGGGATCAGCCCTTCGCGCGAAAGATCAACCGAATAGCCCAGCTGAGGGACAAACGAACTGTTGGCGCCGGTTTTAAAAACAGTCTCGGGCGAGACGTTGAAGTTGGTGATGATGGCCGGATACATCGAGATAAAGTCAAACTCGATGGCGCCGTAGTGAATGCCCAACTTGGGTTGCCCGATCAGCCCACCTTGGTCGGCGCGCAGCAGTTGCCGCGCCGTTTTCGGCCGCTCGGCCTGTGCTTTGCGGAAGGGGACCAAGACCCCCTCACGCAGGGCCGTGACCACCTGCATGGCTGAAAATCCCGCCCCCGGAGATTTGCGGGCTCCATCTTGTAGTGGCAGGCCGGTCATGCGTGACTGCTCAAATATGCCGGTTAAGCCGGACTCGTAAATTTGGGTCAAATTCTTGGCATCGATGTGGAGTCGGCCGAACAGATAGGTTTGCGAGGCCCGATATAAAATCTGTCCGTAAGTGTGGTAGCTCATCGGATCTTTGACTAGCGGCCGTTTTTCAACGTCTCGGCACGGGTTAAATGATTCAATCCCTTGCTCTTGGCAGTAGCCCATCAGATGGGGAAAAAGCCAGCTGTCCCCATGGGCGGTGACAATCAAATCAGGATCAAAACGCTTGATGATGGCCCTCATCCGTTTGAGTAGCATGTCCGTTGGCTGAACATTTAGCGTATATTGTCGGTCCGCTTGAACCGTGATTGTGGTCGGGATGGCGTGGAATGGATCACCGGCCGGTTCGACATACATCAGTCTAAGCGGTGGCAGTTGATACTCAATCTCCCACGGATTATCAAGCGATTCGATCTGCAGAATCACCCCGTTGTGCGTAGTTAGGCGGCCGTGGGCCAGTGGAAACAGATTGTATTTTGAGGTGAGCTGTAGGGACGGCAGTACATCTGCGTTGTAGTAGGTTAGCTCAGGGAATTCGGCCAAAATCTGTTGAAACAATTTTTTCTGCTGTGCCACATCCACATCGATGGCGAGTAGATCGATGTTGCCCGCAAACAGTTCGGTGTGTTTTTGGCGGGATAGCACCACTCGAGTTGGCTGAGCCTGCAAAAAACGCCACAGCTGTCGCAACCGAGGAAAAGGTCCGGCCGCGTAAAACGTCACGGTTAGATCAAGGTGAAAGCTGTGCCGCTCTTCAGTTGCCGCATCGATGAACCAGACCGTCATGCCCCGGTCATCGTTGAGATAGCTTTGCAACAACCAGCCTTCTACCGTCTTCATTTTTCTTGCTCATCCAACCGCTGTTGGAGCAGGTCAACCTGCCGCTGTAAATCGATCAGCATGATCATTTGAGCCGCATCAATCGGAAGCAGATCTGTCGCTTGGCTGATCGCCAGCCGATTGTTTTTGGCGACGGCAAACAGCTGATCAAAGGCACGGCGTTCGGTTAGATTCATGAGTGAGCGACGAAAATCGCCAAGCTGTTGGTTGGTTAGCCGGTTTATTTTGTCGGTGGTGGTGAGTTGAGAACGTCCCATGG
>JAHDGV010000189.1 GCA_020631655.1 Chloroflexota bacterium
ATGGGGCAAGTTTTGGTTGGATTGGTTCAGCAAGATGGTCGGCGCGCGGTAAATGCTTACAACCAAATGGGATTCTTTCTGCCCGGCACCGATTTAGAGCGCATTATCGAAGCCCAAAACTATGTGATGGAGCTACTCGAAGGGCGAAACCTGATGGAAATGGCAAATCCTGATCCTGAAGAAGTCAAAGAGCTCGGCATGGAATTCCGTGACATTTTGTTTGACTTGCCGTTTCAAGTGCCCCAAAACTTCGTATACCTCGGCCGGGCGCTTGGCATTCTGTCCGGCATCGCCTCTGGTCTACATCCCACCATCAACCCTTGGTACAGCATTCAGGGGTACGGAATGGAGCTACTTAATCTTGAACAGCAGTTCGATCTTTCATTTGATTCCCTCGAGTCAATTCTCAAACTTGTTCAGCCCTATCTGCGGCTACCCGGGCAGGTTCAGCGGGTGGTCAATGCGGCCGAAAATGGGAAGCTACGCATCACCAGCAACGATCCTAGTGCCGCTCGGCGGCTCGATCGGCTTGAGCGCAAACTGGGCTGGATGAACGTTAGTATCGTAGCTGCCTCAGCCATTCTCTCTGGTACGCTGATCTACCTCAACCGGAAGAAAGAAGACTAATGAACTTAATCAGCATTTCAGCTTGATCAGCTCGTTCGCTTTGCTCACTTTCAGCAATTCAGCCGATCGATCAAAACTGCGAGTGGTTCGGCTTGGTCGAAATAGCTGAAATGCTGAAAGCGACCGCAGGGAGCGTGCTAATAAAGCTGATCGACTTCCCCCTTACGTTTTCTTTATTTGACAGCCTAGAACATTCATTCTATCATTAGAACATTCGATCTATCAGATAGGTGAATGGAATGACAATTAAAAACCCACCCCATCACTCAGAAGAATACAACGATCCTCGAAAACCACAGCGATTTCCGGCCGAAGAGTCGGAAACGCCGTTGGCCGATGAACTCAATCGAAAGCTGGCGCAATTCCGCACAATTGGGCGGGAGATTAGTGCGTTCATTAATGGATTTCAGTTTAACGTTGATCGGGATCATGGTGAAGTAAAAATTAACTTGCGCCGGAAATCACGGCCGCTGGTTGAGCTTGGCCCGCTGTTGCGCCATTGCAATGTCATTCACCCGCTCCAATCTATTATTGGATGGACGGGTACGCAAACACCCATGGTTTGGTCAGCCGACCGGCCGCAACGCCATCTGCTCATTTCCGGTGCCCCACATTCGGGCAAAACGGGGCTACTACGTTCACTGTTACTCACTCAAGTTTTGGCGTCACGCCCCGCCAAGCTCCAGTTGGCCATTATTGATGGCAGTTGCCAGCGCGGAAACGATTACGACCACAGCGAGCTGAAGCGCTTTAGCCTGTTGCCACACACCCTCAACCGGCCGCCAACCAACCCTACAGAAGTTGCTGAAGTTATTCAGTTTTTGAGCAAAGAGGCGGATCATCGCAAAAAACACCGGATTCAAACCCCTCAAATTTTGCTTGTCATCGACAACGTAGAAGATGTGTTGCCGGTTGCCGGACCAGAATTCCATCAAAATCTTGAACACATTTTAGACATTGGCCCTGAAACCGGCATCTGTGTGATCTTAGCAACCAATCGGCCGGAAGACGGTCGGTTACAAGACCTGATCAGCGGCATTGAGCTAGACCGCATGGTGGGTAAAGTCCATTCTGCCGGGCAAGCCGCCTTTGCCACTGGCATAGAGGAATCGGATGCTGAATATTTAGACGGCAATGGGGAATTTTTGGCGATGATCAATCAGCAGGGGTTCCATTTCCAAGCCGCTTGGGTTAGCGACCGGTTGCTGAATCGTTATTTAAAATATCTGTTAGAGCCAAAACAACCTACCCTCTTGGCGTGGGATTTGTTCGATGAAGTTGACGACATCTATGAAGAGGTCGATGAAGATTTTGAGGACTACGAAGAAGAGGAGGATGATGAGGTTGAAGAAACAGAAGAAACCAAGCCTCATTCTAACATCCGCCAAGAATCAATTCGCGAGCAACAAATTTACACACGACTTAATCCAACGTGGCTGACCGATGAACCGGCCGAAGATGCCTCGAACCCAGAGCGACAATTGGCCGAAAGTGCTGAATCTGAGTATGAAGTCGGCTTTGAAGATCAAGACGAAGATGACGAATTTGAGCTGGAAGAGGAAGAGCATCAGCTCGGCTGGCGTACCATCCGGCCGTTTGCCAACCTGCTTGATGACCCCGAAGAAGAGGGCGCAAGCGAAGAGGATGAGGATCTGATCGCCGACGATCACAGCGATGATGAGGAAGAGGACGACGAAGAACTCACAGAAATCAGCTACGAGCCGATTCATGATGACACAGATGACGATGAATTTGATGATGACGATTTAGAGCCAGAAGATATTCAACAACATCTGCGAAGGACCACGCTTCCCCGACCAAAGCCATCGATCCGCTCAAGCTTTAAACCGATCCCAAAACCTTCGGCCGGGGAAACTCAAAACAGTGTCAAAAAAGACGATGACGACGACGTTGAAGCATTAACCAGCAAAAACACATCTGACGAAGAGTCCACTACCCCTTCAGATTCTGAAAAACCATTTGATCCGTGGCAAAACGGATTAGACGATTTAGAAGATGAGGGAGAGATCAAACTGAAAAACGGGTTTGAACGCCCACCACGTCTAGCAAAAAAGAAACCGATTAAAAAAATAATCCGGCCGATTACAAAACCAAAAGGAGAATAAAAATGAATGAAGGCATGTTATGGCTCGACGATACAAAAGATCGACCTGTAGAAGATAAAATTATGCGCGCTTTAATCTGGTACAAAGAGCATTATGATCCCAAACCTACCCTTTGTTTTGTGAATCAGGCGGTAGCAAATGAAGAAACCAAAATTGAAGGGATAGACATCAGGCCGGCATCATTTATTCAGCCAAATCATTTTTGGATTGGAACCGCTTCTTAATAACCCCCACCTAACCTCCCCCGAGGGGGGAGGGATTTATTTTCCTATCGTTCGCCAAACACACCCTGCATGTAGTTGTTTAAAAGATGTGTGACGGTAGAGTCTATGTAGCCGTGCTTCTCCCCTGTAATTTCAATCACCGCCAGCCCTTGCAATACATCAGCCATGTTTCGAGCTGCCACCTCAAAATCGATCGTCCCCAAATTGCACGATGCCAAAATGATATGGAGCAGACGAATGAGCTGTCCGGTATATTTCCGGCCGATTGAGCTTTCACGCCCCTGACAAACAGACAAGTAATAGCTCCCCTTGTTGCCACTTACAAACTCCCGATAGGCGGTGATGATCGCATCCAGTCCTTCACGGCCGGACGTCCGGGTTGCCACATGTCGTAGTTTACGTAGCAAATCTTTCCACCCGGTTTCAATCAATTCATTTTCAAAATCATCAAACGATTCAAAAAGTAGGAAAAACTTGTGATCAGGGATATTGAGTTGCCTCATAATCAGCTCACCCGTCAAACCCTCCGGCCGTTTGGCCATGCTCATCAGGTGCAGTGCCTTTTCAATAACAACCGTTCGATGTTCACGTTGCCGTATAAATTGATGAGACTCTTCACGTTGTTCTGCGATAAATCGTGGGCTCCCCAAAAATTGCTCTGATTGATTCACCATGATCTCTGTCTGCTTGTCACCAATTATTTGAATAGTTAAATAATTGACTTCGACTTAACCTCTATTAGCTTAATTCCTAGGTTAAAATTTCGTCATCTACAGTCTGTCTTAATCAAGTCATCATTGCCCCTAAAAATTGTAAATTGAGATATGATTACTTAAGTAAGGATATTAATGCAGTCTAAGTGTTCTAAATTACACATTTACTTACAAATTTTGGTATATGCGAGATCAAATGATGAACTTTCACACTCAATTTAGTAGCCGTAGATCCAACATAATTGGGAAGAACGGAATGGTTGCTACAAGCCAACCATTAGCCACACAGGCTGGAATAGACATTTTACGCGCAGGAGGCAATGCCGTTGATGCCGCAATCGCAACTGTAGCCGCCTTGTGTGTCACAGAGCCCTGTTCAACCGGGATCGGCGGTGATGCATTTGCGCTCATTTGGTCGGCCAAAGACAAACGTTTGTTTGGACTAAACGCTAGTGGCCCCTCCCCCAAAGAACTGACAGCAAAATATGTACGTGAGCAGGGACACACTGAGTTTCCGGCTTTAGGCGGCCTGGCCGTTACCGTTCCGGGTGCTGTTCGTGGATGGGAAATGGCGCTCAACAAATTTGGAAGTTTGCCTTTAGAACGCATTCTCAAAAGCGCCATCGACTATGCCAAAGATGGCTATCCGGTCAGCGAACGCATTGCGTGGCAGTGGAACCACTCGATCGAAAAAATGAGCCGACTACCGGACTCAAAACGGGTCTGGCTCCCGTATGAAGGGGGGCGTGGGCCTCGGCCGGGTGAGATTTTCAGCAATCCTGAAGTCGCCGCTACGCTCCAAACCATCGTTGATAAAGGGTACGATTCCTTTTACACAGGGGATATCGCCCAGCAAATCGCAGACTGTGTGCAGGCTGACGGTGGATTTTTAACCACAGAGGATTTGGCTAAATACAAAGCAGAATGGGTCGAACCGATTAGTGTCGAATATCGGCCGGGATACCGCTTTTTCGAAATCCCACCCAACGGACAAGGGTTAACCGCCTTGCTCGCCCTAAACATTATGAAGGGCTACGATGTTAAGGGGATGGGGCACGGCACTTACGAATACACCCACACGATGATGGAGGCGGTCAAACTGGCCTTTGCGGATGCTCATGCTTACATCGCAGATCCAAAGCATGCACAAATCCCGATGGCCGAGCTCCTGAGCGATGCCTACACGCAAGAACGGCGCAGTCTCATCGACAGCAAATCAGCCTTAACCCCGGCCGCAGGCAACCCGCAACAGCGCGGGGACACAGTGTACCTAACCGTTGCAGACGCAGAAGGGAATATGGTCAGCTGGATCCAGAGTTTGTACATGGGCTTTGGCTCGGGATTAACGGCCGGTACCACCGGTGTTCAGCTACAAAACCGAGGAGCAAATTTCACCTTAGAAGAAGGTCATCCAAATGAGGCGGCCGGTGGTAAGCGGCCGTTCCACACAATCATTCCCGGATTCATTACCAAAAACGATCAGGCATGGGCCAGCTTTGGGGTGATGGGTGGCTTTATGCAGCCCCAAGGCCATTTGCAAGTTGGTAGCTCGCTGGTTGATTTTGATATGAGCCCCCAAGCCGCCCTTGATGCCCCACGCTTTTACTGGCAAAAAGAAAAGCTGTTTGCGCTTGAAACCACCTTTGGGCAAAACATGTACGAGGAAATGCGCTTACGCGGCCATCAGCTTTTGCCTGTGTCACAGGCTGAGAAAATCCACTACGGTGGCGGGCAAGCGATTGTACGTGATCCAGATTCTGGGGTATATGTGGGTGGCTCAGAGCCGCGTAATGACGGTGCGGCGGCAGGTTTTTAGCGACAGGCTAAACGTTTAGCGCTTTTGTAAGCACCGTTTCATCAGCCGAGCTATTGAGATAAGCGGTTTCTAGCGGCCGGGCATTGGCCGGTGTTTGTCGACGAGGGAGCACAATGTGGAAGGTTGATCCCGGGAACGCTTCATCATCGTATCCGGGGCTTTCAGCCCAAACATGCCCACCGTGTGCGGTGACAATGCCGCGCACAATCGCCAATCCCAGCCCCGGGCCGCCCCCTCTAAAATCAACCTTGCTGGTTGAGTGCAGGTCAATCTCACTAATTTGGAAAAATTTCTCGAAGATCAGCTTCAAGTCAGCCGACTCAATCCCGATCCCTGTATCCTGAATCGAAATTTTAATCCCATCAGAAGGCCAATCTTTATTGGCTGGATTATCGAGCCACGAGCTAGCTGAAATTTTGATCTCACCACCATCGGGGGTGTATTTGATCGCATTGTTAACCAAGTGTTCAAAAATTTTCCGCATCCCCACTAAATCAGCATCGATGATGGGTAAATTTCGAGTCGATTCGTCAAAAGCCAGCGTAAGTTTTCGGCTTGTGATTTCAGTTTCGAAGTAATTTTTGATGTTATCAAACAGGTCTTTCATCCGGATCGGCTCTGGCCGGATTTCAAGCGTACGGTAGTCGATGCGGGTTAGATCCAACAGATTTTCAACCAGCTCGTTGATCCTTGATACACCTTTCAAAATACCGTCAACAATCCGCTTATTCTGTGGATCATTTTTAACTTTTTCCTGCTTTTGCAAAATCTCCCCATACCCCCGAATAATCGTAATTGGGGTTTTTAGCTCGTGGGATGCGATGCTAACAAAGCGAGATTTTGTTTGATCCAAACGCTCTAAATCTGCATATGCTTCTTGAACCGCATCGGTGCGATTGCGCATTTCGAATTCCATTTGATCCTGCAAACGGCTGATTTTTTGCTTTTGCTGCACGTTTTCCAAAGCCAACCAAGACTGATTGATGATGGTGGTCGCAATAGAGCGATCCTCGGCCGTAAATGGCTCATTTTCTAAACGAGCAAAACAGACAAATCCAGCGGTTCGGCCGGAGTCTGCTAAAAATGGAATTCCTAACCAGCATCCGCTCAAGAATAAAGAGCGCCAGCGATTGGGAATATCTTTTGATTTTGGCAGATCAATTGCGTACGGCCGTCCCAAATCTTGAATGTGCATAAAGACATCATCTTTATCGGTGTAGTCAGGGGTAATGCGCGAACCTTTGCGAACCAGTATTCCCTTGTACGCCGCATTAACCTCGAGCATTTTGCCATCCCACAACAGGACGGCCGCGCCGTCATAATCAATGATGGTATCGAGATGACGCAACATTTTGCTAAACAGATTTGGCAGGTTGGATGAGGCGACAAGCTCTTCCCCAATTCCTTTTAATGCATCGGCCAAATGCAAACGGGCCCGGCCGCCTTCTATGATCTGCAAATTTCGAACCGACATGGCGATCAAGTCTGCGATCGATTGGAATTGCAACACATGATCTCGGTTAAACGGCGTTGGGGATGAATTGTGCAGGTCTAGCACACCCAAAAACAGGTTGCCGACCATGAGGGGTAAAGCCAGTTCAGATCGGGTGTTAGGTAAAGAGTTGCTTTCGTAATAACGCACATCTTCGTTCACATTTTCAGCCAATCCCGGCCGAAGGTGTTTGGCCACCCAGCCGGGCAAACTTTTTTCGTTGACCGGCATTTTTCTTTTGTCGTTAACAAGGGTCCCCGATTCAAGAATCAGTAAGTCAGTTTGATCTTCAATCAAATAGACTGCCACGTGATACAGATCATAGCGTTGACGCAAAATTTCGATCAGCCTTGGCAAAAGGTTTTCGAGATCACGAACCGAGGCGGCATGCTGGGCGATAATCAAGCTAGTTTCAAGCGCATGAATGTGATTATTCATTAAGCTAGTTGATACAAGTCGCTTGGGCTGGATGATTGAATTTAGTTTTTGTTTTTCCGATGCCCGATTAATCGTCTCGTGCATCATCTCAGACATTTCAACCAGCTCGCTGTTCCCCCACAAATTGGCCTCATGGGCAAGATTCCCTCTTTTCCATTGCAGTACGCTCTCTTTTAGCTGATTGAGCGGAATGGCCACCGAAAACGTGAGCAAAGTGCCGATGATCAAAATGGCACCAATCACCGAAACTGCGCCAAACAAGATTCGCATCACAAAACCGCTTTGCTTATCAGATAAACTGGTGATGAAGCTCCCCTCTTCCCCGTTTAGAGCCGATACATTGACGGAGAAATTCTCCGTGTCGGTTCTTAAGTTATTGGTGATGACTCTGACCTCGTTGTTCAGCACGTTCGAGGCACCATCCCAGTCGCCTGACGCGGCCGCCTGCTGGATTTTGGCCGTTGCTGAGTTGTAGGTCAACAGGTTCCCTTCGATGCTACTTTTGGCTGTCAACAAGGGGACAAATCCCCCGCTGTTCTCTAGTGATTCGGCCGAAATAAATTGTGAAATCTGCCAATCATTTTGATTCAGGATCTGAAGAATCCCTTCGTTATTTTGTTCTCTAATCGCCTGATGTAGCTCATTTTGTTCCGCCAATAAGTTGGCATACCCTAGCGTCATTTCCCCAGTAACTTGCTCAGAAAGCAACTGTAGCCGAACTGCACGAAACAGATCAGCTTGTTGACTCAGGAAAAATATGGCAAAAAGTGCGATAGGCAGGACAAGCAAGGCAAATGATGCCGCGATGCGCTGTCCGGTTGAAAGACGATTCATTTTGGGAAAACCCTTAAAAGAAAGAACAAATAGATCGATCCCGTGTATATTTGAAAGTTACGCTAGTACTACGTCAAGGATGGACTGATCGGAATTGTTTTCGGAAATGACGTAGCTTTAAGTGTTTTGGCCCATTGAAATTTCCATCAAATGATCATTGACAAAACACTAGCTTAATTTTTTGGTGGGATAGCTTTTTCAATCTTGGTTCAGCACAAATCAAGATAAATTTGGCGACATAGTTAGGATATAGACTGATTAATGCTTGGTGCAGTTTAACCCAACAAACAAGCCTCGGACCATTGTTAAACCGTGAAAGGTTTCGTATAAAACGGTTATAGATTTGCCTTACCAGTGGTGTACCGTTTATATTTCTTTTGGTTTATTCAGAATTTACGTTTTCATAACTATGCCTAAAATTCAAGACATCCCAGATTCATCACGATCAAGTCGTGGAGGCATGTCGCATCAGGCGATTGAGGACTACCTAAAGACGATCTATCGTTTGGCGCAAGACGGGTCTCCGGTGAGTACAAATCGCTTGGCCGAGGCACGCTCGGTTAAACCAGCGTCTGTCACAGGCATGCTAAAGCGGTTGGCGGGGCTTGAACTGGTAAATTACCAAAAACACTATGGAGTCACTCTAACGGATGAAGGGCGCAAAATTGCGTTAGAGGTTTTGAGGCACCATCGTCTAATTGAGACCTATTTGATTAAGGCGTTGGGGTTTGAGTGGGATGAGGTGCATGAGCAGGCGGAGCTCCTAGAGCATGTCATCAGCGAAAAGCTCGAAGAACGGATTGCGGCCTACTTAAATCATCCTGAGTTTGATCCGCATGGGTCACCCATTCCACGGGCAGATGGGTCTGTACCACAGGTACAAACCCGGCCGCTCACCACAATGGTTATCGGCGATCAGGGGGAGATTTCCCGAATTGCGACGGACAGCAATTCAGACTTGTTACGTGAGCTGGCCAAGCTTGATTTGGTGCCGGGCAAACATCTGCACGTGCTCGCCATTTCGGCCGATCGGGATCAGTTCACATTACAGCTTGCACAAAATGATCACCCTATCGAGTTAGGGTTTGAGCTTGCAGACGCCATCCTAATAAAAATTTAACCGGTAAGACCAGTCAGGTTTTTACACCTCACTTGCTTAAAACATAGTTATTCGCAGAAACCTGACTGGTCTGTGTCACAAAGTGTGCAAGTGAGCCTATTTATCCAGCTTGCCTTCAAGAGCCTTCAATGCCGCAGTCAGTTGTGACTGGCGCACGCTGGTTGTGATGTCACCACGGGTCCGTTCAAGGACGGCGCGAAGCGTGTCGGTGCGACGGCGTAACCCACCAGTGATGGCATCCCGAAAATCAAACGTCACCAGCAAACTGTAAATCTCATCCATTTTTGCCAGCAGGCGCTCTGCCTCACTCTCGTGGCTATGGCGCAAAATGTCTAGGATACGACGGCGCAATTCAGTCGCGGCCTCTGACAAGCCGTTGAGCCACGCGGCCGGATCAACATTTAGTTCAGCATGAGACTTCAACGGAAGATCCCGAATCAATGCATAGGTATGCTCTGCCTCAACATACTCTTTTAGGCAGTCTTGGGTGTAACCGGCCCAATGAATTTGAGGGTGCTGCCGGGTTGCGGCAACCATTTCGGTCACCATTGCACGGGCATCGGCCGTCAGAGATTCAGCCAGTT
>JAHDGV010000870.1 GCA_020631655.1 Chloroflexota bacterium
GCATTGATGAGGGGCCAATAATCTTGGATCTCTTTCGGGGTGATGACCTCGACTTCAAGCCCAAAGACTTTAGCCATGCTGGCACCACGTTTGAGCTCTTCCATGCGCTCTTTGTTGTTGGCGACTGAGACGGAGCCGTTCTGGATGAAACCGGTCTCTTGACCCGTTTCTTCAGCCAGTCCGGCCATCAAATTAGACGTGTACTGGGCCAGTTTGGTCATGTTTTGGGTGGCGCGTAGCTGGCCGACAAGCCCGGCCGCGTGCCACGTGGTGCCGCTGGTGAGCGTTTTGCGCTCGAGCAACAGCACGTCGGTCATGCCCAATTTGGTGAGGTGATACGCGATGCTCGCGCCGACAATTCCGCCGCCGATAATGACGACTTGGGAATGGGTGGGTAGTTTTTCTGCCATTAGAGTTATTCTCCTCCAGAGAGATGTTTTTTATTTTTGGGGCGAGGTTACGGGGTGGCGAAGTCTGCGGAGAAAACTTCGCGCCAGCGTGCAAAGCTATGCCCGTTACTTCTTTACTCCGCCACCCTCACAGGATGCGGATAAACCATATTGAACAGATACCCTTCCTTATTGAAAGGATGTTCCATCGGTTGGGTGTTGCCATCTTCATCGGTGGCGCGGGTCATGATCGTTTGATCTCCGGCCGGGGCATCCCACTCAAACTCAAACAAACACCATGAGTATTTGCTATTTTCAGAGATGAGGTCGGCCGGGTTCCACGTTTGTCCGCCGTCCACGCTCCATTCAACTTTGCTGATAGGAGCCAGCGGCGAGCGGGCATTGCCCCGAATCGTCTGTTTGCCTTGTGGGATGGTTGCACCCCAAGCTAAAGCAACAGAGCTTTTGATATTGTTTTCAAAGATCAGTTCGCCCAGCACGTCTCCTTCGGGTTCCCATTCTGGACCGATAAAAACGTAGTGGACTGTGTTCCGATCTACTTTGATTTCTGATGTGCTACAGGTGATGGAGCCGACCCACTTGATGCTGTTGGTGCCGACGTAGCCGGGGACAATCAGCCGGAAGGGGAAGCCGTTGTCGATGGGCAAAGGCTCGCCGTTCATGTGGTAAGCCAGAATTGTGTCTGGGTCCATCGCTTTGTCGAGCGTAATCGGCCGACTAACGCCACCTTCGGCCGCATCTTTGTCTAAGCCTTTTGGGTTGATGGCCACCGTTTCGGGATCGATCTCAGCCATCTCCAGTAAAACCCGGAGCGGAACCCCAGTCCAGATCGCATTGCCAACCCCGCCGATCTGCCATTTGGTCATCCCAAAGCCATCTTCGGCCGGAAGGACCGGTTGGTTCATGACCAACTCGAACAGATCACGGCCGTTGCCTGCACATTCGAGATAGGCGGTCACCGAATGAGTCGGGAGCTTCATGATCGCGTCGTAACTGAGTGCTAGAGGCTTACCGACTCCGTCCCCGTCAATTTTTAGCGTGTAGTCATCAAGGTTGACCCGCGGGGCCGATTTATCGGTACACACGAAAAACATTTCGTTAGGCGTGATGAATTCAGTTAGCAACTCGGGCTTGGTTTCAAGGCTATCTGCCCGGCGATTGAAGTAATCTAAGTTTTTATCGA
>JAHDGV010000190.1 GCA_020631655.1 Chloroflexota bacterium
GCCGCCGCACTACCACCAGATGATCCACCCGGAGTTCGTTCCACGTTCCATGGATTATTGGTGACACCATAAATGTCGTTGTACGTTTGGATATCCATCGCGTAAGGTGGGGTGTTGGTTTTACCCCACACGATGGCTCCAGCTTCACGCAATTTAGCAACGGCCGCCGCATCTGCTTTTGGCCGATGGTTTTTGAGCCCGCTAGCCCCGGCCGTTGTTCGCATCCCAACCGTTTCAAAGGTGTCTTTAACCGTCATCGGCAAGCCGTGGAGCGGTCCCCGATTTTCGCCATTGGCTCTTGCGGTATCGGCATCTTTGGCATCAACCATGGCCGCCTCGATATTTGTTTCAACAACCGCATTGATGTCAAGATTGTGAGCCTCCATCTGTTTAACAAACAGGGTCAACAATTCAACCGAACTTATCTCTCGAGAACGGAGCATTCTTAAAGCTTGAGTTGTAGTGAGTGTTTGTAAATCCATTGCATGTCTAGACCTCGTAGGTTTTAAAAACCTACGAGGTCTCTTTTAACGATAGATGGCTAACCTTGTTGAAACGGCGATAACACCATCTGAAAATTTTACTTTGATTGGAAATCCGCTTTCAGCCGTTTCCAAAATTTCTGGCCCACCTTCAACAATTTGAGGTGCAAACTTTTTAGTCAAATCTAAGGTAAAAAGTTGACTAGGTTGATCAGTTGAAAGCCATCTAGCCGCCACGGGCAAACTTAAGCCAACAGGAGCGTTAAACTCATCTTCAAACCGCTCGTCGTCATATTCCCGAGAGACATATACAACGTCGTCATCGAACACGATTTGTCCTTTGAGCCTCAGTCCATTTTCGGCCGCAGTTGGTGCAGTTGTAAAGTGTCTAAACTTACCATTTTCGGGTTGCATGCTTGGATTGAGCACCACGTTGTAAAGCGTTGAGTATCCATCAGTTTTTAATTCTCGGCCGTCCACATCCACCCGAAAAAATTTATAGCCATCAAGCGCGTGACTTAGCGACCAATGTTCGATTACGCCGGTTGGAACGCCGCCTCGCTCATACCGAAACGACCCAGCCGCAATGTTTTTTTCGTATGGTTGTGTTTTTAAAACGTACCGCATTTGTGGAACCTGTCGGGAAACCTTCCCGACTTACTTTTCACTTTCTACTTCACACTTCTTGCTTGCCCTAAGCGCGTAGATCGGCAAATAACGAGCGTAACAACACAAATCCGGCCGATTCTTTTACCCATTTTGGCTGATCAAACGCATCACGCAACGCCAGCACAAATGATAAATGTTCGGCCGGAACCGATTCATCCACAATGATTTTTTCCAGTCGCTCAGTCACTCGGCCCAAAAATTCACCCGAATCCATTTTGTCGTTGACCAAGCTCGACACGCTGTCGATAAATTCTGGCGCTTTATCTTGATCGAGCTCATCCGAATCTTCGCTCACTTGGGCTAGCTTCAAAAAGCCATCAACCGCTTCATAATCGGCCGGATCAAATAGCATCAGCGAGAGTTCGCCGTTCTCAACGGCCGCCATCCCTTCTTGCCACGCATCTTCCAGTTTTTTGCGATAGTAATCGCCAAGGGCCGGATTGTCTTCAACCATCTGCTCCAGCTTTTGCCGTTCAGGGTTATTGGCCAATGCCTCTTGGATTTCAGCAAAGCTTGCATCCTGCAAATTATCACTGGCCATTGCTTCTTGGGCCGTCGTTGTTGCCAGCATCACATTGTGTACATTGCGCATGACTAATGCGCTCACAAGGCCGATGGTGCCCCACACTTTTTGATCTTTGGCGAATTCAACCAGCGATAAAATAATGTCGACACGGGCCACAAACTGCACTAGGCCCTCGCTGACAAAGCGACGTTTTACCTTTTTAAGACGGCGGATGATCTCTTTCTGGTGCTTTTTGGTTAGCACATCTTCAACCGTGCGGATCATCAGGTCAGCCTGCTTATCTTCGGCTTCTCGGCCGGTGAGTTCGGCCGTCATCCCCAATGTTTCTGAGTTCCGCGCAAACGCTTCAATACATTCGCCGGGGTCAAAAATCGGATCAACGAACTCCTCAACATCCGCTAAACGGCCGGACCAAATCAGCACCTCATAGATGTCTTTGGCACCCGCTTCAGACAGCGACAGCCCTTCATCACCAGCCTGCTGGCTGGATCTGCGCGCTACACGCTGCAAATTCCTCTTTTTAGTATTCTGTTTTTTGCGCTGTTGCTTCTTGTTTCGCTTCGCCATACTTCTTGAGAAAATAAAAAACGCCTTCGTCCCAGCAAAAAGATTGCTTGGGACGAAGGCGTTAAATCTCCGCGGTACCACCCAGATTCAGGTATTTTGATCGTCAGATCAAACCTGCTCTTAATGATGACGAGGTTCTAAACGAGAATTCTCATCACCTTCCCCTGTAACGGTGGGATTCCGTCTGACTTTACTTAGATTTCAATATATTTGATCTGATTCGAGTCAGAAGCTCAAGAGGGATATTCGGCCGTTCATTTGTCCCTGACTCACACCAACTCAGGGTCGCTTTCCAAAGAGGAATAGCTTACTTTTCTCTATCCACGCTTTTGTGTATGTTGTTTAAAAGTTGAGTCAAGATTATGCCAAAGGGTCGCACCAAGGTCAACTGGCAATATAAAAGAGATATGACAGAACCGAAAGAGTGAGCCAAAATAGTGGGAACTTAATTGTGCTGGAGAATATTTTTTTATGTTGGAACCATCAGAATTCTTTGATTTATCTGACCCTATTGCGGCCGAACTGTTTGCAGACTGCAAATATGTATGGGACGTGATTAGCAAAATTGGCGACCATGTCGCCCGTTTGGTAGGAGATCAACAAACAATTTTGGGGGAAGTAATGCCCGGAGCCCACATTGGTACGGCTCCACTTTATATTGGAGAAGGGGCAAGAATCGAACCGGGGGCATATGTTGAAGGCCCCGCCTGGATTGGACCCGGGGCCGTTGTGCGCCATGGGGCATTTGCACGCGAAAACATCATCATGTTACCAAAATCTATATTGGGGCACGCTAGCGAGGCAAAAAACAGCATCTTCTTGGAAAATGCACACGCCCCTCACTTTGCCTATGTTGGGGACAGTATTCTGGGCCAAAACACCAATTTGGGAGCAGGTACAAAGCTAAGCAACCTCACGTTAATTAGTGAAAAAGACCAAGAATCTGGCAAACGGCCGACGATCAAACTTCACATCGACGGCCGGGAGTATGACACCGGTTTGGCTAAGTTTGGGGCGGTTTTGGGTGACAACACGCAAACGGGCTGTAACTCTGTCTTGAATCCTGGCTGTGTGATTGGCAAACGGTCTTTGGTGTATGCCAACATGAGCTTGCGCAAAGGGTATTACCCGGCCGAAAGCGTGATGAAATTGCGCCAAACAACGAAGATTCTAAAACGGAGATTTATTTAATAGGCTAAGTTGGGGGAGCTACTCTACTTTGAAGACAACCAGCGTTTGATCATCGGTCTGTTCAGAGCCGATAGAGAACACATCAAGCTCTTTGAGGATGCTCTTGGCAACATGAGCCGCCCCATCTTGATACACAGAATTGACCAATTCGAGCAGGCGCTCATTTCCGTATGCGTTTTCTTCGATGTCCTGAGTCTCAGATAGACCATCTGTGGCGACAATTAAACAGTCACCTGGGAAAAGTTGTAGTGTGTGGTTTAGAGCCAGCGACGTGCTGAGTACACCGAGTGGGGGACTGTCCGCCTCTAGCATTTGGATTTCACCCTTTGCTGAGCAGAAAATGACGGGTGAATGTCCTGCGTTTGCATAGGTTAGTTGCTGTGTATCTGGATTGTAGAAAGCTGAAAAAACAGTAGCGAACATTTGAACCCGAGAGAACTCTTCGTACAAATCTCGCAGACCGTTTGTCAGTAGGTCCCGAGGGGATTTAATTGAGCCATCCCGAGCTTTGCTATTCAAAATTTGACGCGTGTTCCCCATCATCAGTGCAGACGGCATCCCTTTGCCTGAAACGTCCCCGACGGTAAACACAAGCGAATTGTTTTCACGCACTTGGAAGTCGTAAAAATCACCGCCTACGTCCAAAGCCGGCCGTGATGTGGCAAAAATATCAAGCCCCTGAATAAACGGCGGTGGCTCTGGTAAAAAGTGGCTTTGTACCTCAAAAGCAACTTCCCGCTCTGTTTTGATCCGATTGTTTTCTAGAACTTCGGCCCGATTCAGTAGCCGTTCGATTTGACTTTGCGCTTGGGCAGCAATCGTTTTAATCAATGAATGATCTTCGGCCGAGAAAGAACCCAAGCTCCGATTCACAAGCCCCACGCTGATCGAGCGCTTATCAGTTGTGTAGATGACCGTGTAAAGCAGGTTCCGCACACTTTCCGGAATCCCACCTAATTCAGAGGCCGAGTCTAAATGCAGATCATGGCCGATCGACTCCATATCTTGCAGGTAATTGACGATATCTTCGGCATCTTTAAATCGTACAGGATGGCACTCAAGCACAAGATCTTCTTGCTCTTGATTGTCAATTGTAAATACATGTTGTGATGGGATCAGATCAAGAATCGTCTTTTTGAAAAATGAAAGCCATTTGTCCAGCGATTCTTCTGTAGGTGCCTGTTCGTATTGATTCAAACGGACCAGAGCATCAAATTGCTTTTGAACTTGAATCAGTGACTGTTCTGATTTTTCAGCCAAAACCTGATACGTCCGCACCATATCGGCCACAGCTTCAGATTCTGCCAAGTCACGGGCAGATCCTTTGTTGATGACATTCCCGATATCGATAGCGATTCTTGACGAGATTAAGTCAGCATCTAGTTTTAATCGTTTTTTTGAAATCCGATCATTTTGGCCAAACACATAGAGATGACCGATCATTTCATCACCGATTTTTATTGCGGCCGAGATTTGTGTGTATGTTGGCTGTGAGTTTGAAACGGCCGTAGGTTTATTTGCCCAGTTTGCATAAACCTTCCCTTCTCCCCAAATCGCCACATGTGCCGCACCCGAATCGAGCCAAACTTGAGCAATCTCGTCAAGGAGCTCTGCATGAGGTAAAAGTATTTCGGGCAACTGTTGAGACATTGGCGGTTTAGATTTGCCGTTCTGTTGATTAGCTTTCGCTGAATGTGAGTTTGTCACCAATATTCACCAAATCCAATTTGTCAGGATGAAGTTCAATCACAAACCGAGCTGGTTTTGCTGGAGAGTATTGGGGGCGCCAAGGTTTTGCACAGACGGTATCGACGACCTCCCCTGCATCGTTAACCCAAACAACGCCTAAATCAAAGGGTACAAAAAACATGTGGATAGAGGTGTTCACTCGATTGTCGCGAGGGTACACAAATACAAGCGCTTCATCGTGGTTAATAGATTTACGAAACATAAATCCCCTTAACTTACTGAAATAACTTGTACACCATTTTGCACGTTCTGCTACTGTTTGATTTTGCTGATCGTTTGTAATCTTACGGGACGATGCCATTACTCTCTGAATCCTTTGCCTGCTTGTGCCAAAAAAGAATAACACGAAACAGTTAAATCTTTGACGCTGAACGGGGTGTAGCGTCATTATTTCACGGTATCTCAACCGTTGAGTACTATGAATTGGGCGAACTTCTCATCTTTAATCGGCTAACACGATAACGGGTTAAATTTTGGCGCCGTGTGCCGACGTGGGGGAGTTTTACTGTTAACTTTGAAGGCGAACTGTTTTTTGAAATACACAGAGATTGACTGTATCCAATCTCTAACCAAATTATTTGGCCGATGTTCGTTTTGAACGTATCTCTGCGTAGATAGATTGACTTAGCTCAAAATGAAACTGATGCTCTTTTTCCCAAAATTCGTTAAGTTGCTGGTTGCCAAACTGCCGCTCGTATTGCCACGCCTGCAAATACATTTCAACTTTATCAGCGTCGTGTACAAGCTTCGACTCGGCCGTTTGTCGGCCGTGCATCTCCTCCCAAAGCTCCATCAGCTGATCACTTTGCGCGTTCCCCTCCACGATTTGCGCCATCACACCTCGCTCAACATCCTCTTTCGCTCCGGTGGGCATCAGCTTCCATGCGGGTGACGGAATATCTGTGGTCAACCCTTCAGGAATATCGTGTATGAGTGCCATCGACAGCAAACGAGCCATATCAAACTGCACATTCGTCTCCAGCGAAATTTGATTCGCTAAGAGCATCGCTGTCCAAGCCACCCCGTACGAGTGAGCCGCAACATCTTCTGCATTAGGCACCCCTCGCATAACCCAACCACCACGTGCGGTGCGTTTTAGCTGATTCCCCGATAGCAAAAGATTTAGGATTGAGTTTGTCATTGTTTATAGAGTGAATGAAAGCGGAAAAGCATTTGATCTACTTCGCCTTGTGGGTTGCGTTTGAAAACAATATAGCGGCCGTTGGCACTAAAAACCAGCTTGTTTTCAGCCTTGATCGGTTGCAGGGTCACCCCTTTTTTCCACGGCCCGCGTCTGGTTTTAATTTTCAATTTATCGTCTTCAAGATAAACAGAAAATCTTCGGCCGTACGAAAGCGTCAGGCGCACGTTGCTATTAATCGCCTTAGGTAAACGATACGTACCAACAAGGCTTGGCCAGCTTTGTGGGCAAATTTTACCTGCGCTAATTTTCGCTTTGCCTACCGGGGATGGCAATAGCCTATTTAAGCTGTTTTGAGTGGCATAATGGGCCGTGTGCGTCGCGTCGTTCACAAACGCAAAGGTCCCAATTTGGTGTGCGGGCGCCAATAACATAGATGAATGAAAACCCAACCATAGGCCTGAATGGGTAGCAACGAGCTGTTCGTTCCACTGTTTTCGGTTTTCTAAAAAGAATCCCAATCCCATAGCAGGCAGATAACTGTCCAACTGAAACTGTGGCTTCAGCATCTGACTAAAGGTCGTTTTGCTAAGGATCGTGCCTCCCCCTAAAGTTAACTCCCCCATAAATTTCGCAAAATCATTTGCTGTGGTAAACAACGATCCATCGGCCAAGGTGATGATATCGAGGTCAAAAACCGGCCGATACCGATCGTCGTTGCGTGAATACCCCACAGCCAAATCTGTAGTAACTCGATCTGTACGCAAAAAGTCGGAATTTTCCATCCCAAGCGGATCAAAGATGAGGTTTCGGGCCACGGTGGGGAACGAATCACCCGTTATATCTGCAATGATTTGGCCTAAGGTCGAAAATCCATGATTCGCATATGACCATGCTTGGCCGGGGGAACGATCCGGCCGTAGCTCGCCCCGATACAAGCGCGAGACGGGTGGCAATGGGCGGCCAACCCGACTAACGCCAAACGTTGTAAACGGAGGTAAATATCCCAAAAGCGGAGCCAGTTCCCCAATTCCGGCCGTGTGGGTCAGCAAATGCCGAATTGTAATTGGTGGATCAGACTCATTAAATTTTCGAATCCTAAAGCTTTTTAAATACTTCTCGGCCGGGTCATCAAGAGAAAGTCTCCCCTGCTCCATCAGTTTCATGATGATGATGGCCGTAAAAATCTTTGAGATTGAAGCGATGCGAAAAACCGTATCGGGGGTAACCGGATCATCAGAGTCTGTCGGCCGACGAGAGGCAAGTCGTGGATGACCGTACCCCCGCAAAAATTCAACCTCCCCCGCGCGCACGATCCCAAACATCATCCCAGGGGATTTCATGCGCCCCATTAGGCTCAGGTTATTCCTATCAATGGCGTCTATAATTGAAGAATCGAGTTTCATATGTCTCCTGCACGGTACTTCTGTGACTGGAGTTTAGACTTACAAACGAAGCCCAAGGTAATTATTTGTGTTTAATCGACCCAGCTAAAGAGTATGGGTTTAGTCTATATGGTTTAAAGTCGTTCGATAATGCAAGACTACTATCAAATCCCATCATTTACATAGGGTTGTCTAATTTTAGACTCACAATACAGACAGAACAAACGCAATACGTACACTTACTTTTTTGCAATTACACCTCTGCATCCTGCATAATCTAGGGATTGTAAAATTACACTCACTTCCTTAATTCTTATTTAAAAGCGTTACCCACAAAGATTTTTGATAGATCACCTGTCAATCAGTTTTGGGAAAACAGTTGCTCAACAGAAAAACATGAAAGAGATACCGGTTATTATTTTTGGAGTTGGAGGGGTCGGACGGACCCTGATCCAACAGATTATTGATTCACGTAGCGCAATTGCCAACAGCAATCAGTACCATTTTAAAGTGGTGGCAATTGCTGACAGCACACAATGGTTTTTTGTTCCTGAAGGATTAAGTGACAGTGAGTTAACAACCGCCATCGGCCGAAAGGCAGCTGGCAACCCACTTGGTGGTAGCCAACGGCCAAGTGCAGAAAAGCTGATTAGCATGGTTGTCGCGGCCGGTGTCGAAAACGCCATTGTCGTCGATGTGACTGCAACTGGTGGCATGGAACCGGCTATCGATTTGGCGCTCGAAAAAGGATACGGAATTGCATTGGCTAACAAAAAGCCGCATGCAGGACCTTGGGAAACGGCGCAAGCTTATTACAACAATGGTGCCGTCCGACACGAATCAACTGTGGGTGGAGGGGAACCAATCATCGCCTCGCTTCGTTATCTTAGCGACATTAACGACACCTTTTACAGCTGTGAGGGGCAGTTAAGCGGCACGCTCGGCTTTATGTGCCGTGAATTGCAAAAAGGCCGGCCGTTCTCCGAAGCTTTGGCTGAAGCCAAAGGGCTAGGTTACACCGAACCTGATCCACGCGATGACCTGAGCGGTGAAGATGTGATGCGCAAAGTGTTGATCATGGGACGTATGGCCGGATGGCAGTTAGAACAATCAGATTTTGAAGTAGAATCACTTTATGATGCTGATTTAGCCGATTGCTCTGTAGCTGAGTTCATGGAACGCTCGAGCCAAATGGATGCAGGACTAGCCAAACGCTTTGCAGATGCAAAAGCAAACGGGAAAGTGCTGCGCTATGTCGGCCGGGTAACTGAAAACGGTGGTAAAGTGGGGCTCATGGAACTCGATGCGGATAGCCCAATGGCCAACTTAAAATATATTCAGTTCCACACCGAACTTTATGACGAAGAGCCGATGATGATTATCGGAGCAGGCGCAGGGCTGGGCATGACGGCCGGTGGCGTGTTGGGCGATATGATTTCACTCGCAAGAGAAAATTTTTAACTATCAAATCTCACAGGTTTTAAAACCTGCGAGGTTTCGTAGACCTACAACGTACTCAATGACCGAAGAAACAAACAAACTACCATCAAACTTTATCAAAAACATTGTCGACGCAGACAACGAAAGCGGAAAATTCGATAATCGTGTCCATACCCGTTTTCCACCTGAGCCAAATGGATACCTGCATGTGGGCCATGCCAAATCGATCTGCCTCAATTTCGGCTTGGCGGCCGAATACGGTGGCAAAACCAACCTGCGCTTCGATGATACCAATCCAACCAAAGAAGAAGTGGAATATGTGGAGTCGATCCAAGAAGATATTCGCTGGCTCGGATTTGAATGGGACAACCTCTACTTTGCCTCTGACTATTTTGACCAGCTTTACGAATGGGCGATCAAACTAATCAAAGATGGAAAAGCATACGTTGACGAACTCTCGGCCGAAGAAATGCGCGAATATCGCGGCACCTTAACCAAGCCGGGTAAAAATTCACCCTTTCGGGACCGGCCGATTGAAGAAAATCTTGATTTATTCGAGCGAATGAAGGCGGGTGAGTTCCCTGATGGGGCGATGGTGTTACGGGCGAAAATCGACATGTCATCCCCCAATATCAACTTCCGTGATCCGGCTATGTATCGCATTTTGCACGCCCATCATCACAGAACGGGTGACAAGTGGTGCATCTACCCGATGTACGACTGGGCACACGGGCAAAGCGACTCGATTGAAGGGATTACCCATTCGATTTGTACGCTGGAGTTTGAAA
>JAHDGV010000871.1 GCA_020631655.1 Chloroflexota bacterium
TGGCGTTGATCACAATCGTTGTGCCGTGCACAAACGAGCTAAATTCGGCCGGGGTGATTGGGGCCGCATCGATCACATCGATCACCCCTTGCTCAAATTGGCCCGGGGTTGTGTGGCTTTTGGTTGTGCCTACGGTGCCATCTTCTTTAACAAACACCAAGTCTGTGAAGGTTCCGCCGATGTCAGTTGCTACTCGTGTCATAATTTTTCCTAATCAGTTGGTTATTCAGATGCTAAAGCATCTGTTTCACCCTCATCCCCCCTGCGGGGACCTTCTCCCAATGGGAGAAGGAAAAACGTCTGCCGTGAAGTCAATTTCTCCCCTCTCCCTGAGGGCTGAGGGGCCGGGGGTGAGGGGGAAATGGTGCTTGAGAATTTACTTACTCATTTCCCTAGATTTATCTTCTTCCAGCATAATCTCACTCACAATAAACAGCGGATCCTTCAGCATTTTTTTCCACTCGTCCATCTTCACCTGATAGTCCGGATCATGAAAGTCAGCTTCAAACGCTGCCATGTCGGGCCAATCAGCTGTCGTTATGAACTTGTATGGTGGGGCTGAATCAAGCATGTATCCGGTCTTTCCCATGGAAAACGAGGTGCGCATCACCCCCGGCCGAGAGTTGTTGCTTTTTTCATGGTCACCCATGCGCCATTCTAAAAATTCGTCTTCATCAACGAACGGTTCTAAGTTGTACATAACAGTGAGTCGGATCATTTAAGCTCCTCCTTGAATTGATTGAGTTGGTAGTTGGGTTTGTTTTTCAAACAGATGACAGCGCACAACATGCCCATCTGCAATAGAGATCATTTCAGGATCAACCTGCATACATGGGTCAATCTTGAGCGGACAACGGGTGTTAAAACTGCACCCCTGTGGAATGTTTACTGGGCTGGGGATTTCACCAGACGAGACCACCTTATCCGGTTTCATCGCCTCTTCAGCTTCTGAAATCACCGGGATCGAGGAGAGCAACATCTGCGTATACGGATGCTCCGGCCGCTCAAAGAAGGTGGCCCCTTCTGCGATCTCGCTGATTTTGCCCAGATACATAATCGCCACCCGTGACGCGATATTGCGCATCAGGCTCAGATCATGGGTAATAAACAGATAGCTGAGATTCAGCTCCTTTTGTAACCGCATCAGCAGGTTTATCACCTTCCCCTGGACCGATACGTCAAGGGCCGATGTCGGCTCATCCAGAATGATCAGTTCAGGGTCAGTGGCTAAGGCTCGGGCGATCGCCACAATCTGTTTTTCACCCCCGCTCAGCATGTGCGGGTATTTGTGCAGATAGCTGCTGGGCAGGTCAACCAGATCAAGCAGGCGCAACATTTCGCTGAGCAGATCTTTGTCTGGCTGATGAATTTTGAGCGGCACACTCAAAATCTGTTCAATCGTCCGGCGCGGGTTTAACGACGAACCGGGATCTTGAAACACAATTTGGATTTTCTTTTTGAGCGCCAGCGGCCGTTGACCGTTCGTCGTGAACAGCGGCTGGCCTCGATAGGTCATCTCTCCGGCCGTCGGTTCAATCATCCCCGCCACCAAATAGGCGATGGTGCTTTTGCCCGAGCCAGATTCCCCCA
>JAHDGV010000872.1 GCA_020631655.1 Chloroflexota bacterium
CGATCCTCATCCCCAAAACCAAAGCGCCAAATTTGAAAACTGCGCCACTCATCATTGTTGCGATCAAAAAAGACCGTTTGGCTGTCGTTGGCCCACTCAAAATCGTATCCTACATTTTCAATTTGCTCTGGCAAGATGGCTCCTGACTCGAGGTCTTTGAAATGGACCGTGTACCGTTCGCCACCGGTAAAATCGAGTGAGTAGGCCAAGGTTTTATGATCTGGGCTGACCGCATAAATGCCAACTTTTAAATAGTCGCTGTCAGACTCGGCCGCAATTTTATTTGGATCAAGCAACACTTCCTCGGCCGCCCGCATGTCCCCTTTTTTGCGACAGTAAATCGAATACTGCAATCCTTCTTCGGTGCGGGTGTAGTAAAAGTGACCGTCCTTTTCTACCGGCACACTTTGGTCCGTCTCCTGAATCCGGCCGAGCATTTCGTCATACAGCGCCTGTTGGAGCTCTTTTGTATGGGCCATCCCTTTATCGACATGGTCGTTTTCAGCGTGGATGTATTCAAGCAAATCCGGTCGGTCTTTTTCCCGCATCCAAAAATAGGGGTCTTGGCGGGTGTGGCCGTGGGTGGTTATTGCATGAGGGAATTTAGGTGCTATTGGAGGAGAAATTTTCATAAGGATAAAGGGGAAAGGATGAAGGCTAAAAAGTTGAAGGTTGCAGGTCACCGCACATGCAACCTTCAACTTGAACTACATCTCGCTAATAAATTCAGCCAAGGCTTCTTGCCACGGCCGTAAAACGATACCGGCCTGAGCGCCGTTGATATTGTGCAACACACCATAAGGCGGCGGTGTTGAGGCTCGCTTAAATGCGCTACTCAAAATTGGTGCATTTTCCGCTTCGATTCCGGCCAGTTTTAAAATCTCGTTGGCGAACTCCCAGCGGCTACAAGAGCCTGAATTCACAAAGTGATAGGTTCCGTATCGGCCGGTTTCGACCAACTGGCTAATCGCCGCCGCTAAATCTTTGGCCCATGTGGGATTCCCAATTTCATCGGTCACCACACTAACTTTGCCGGTATCTTTGGCCCGATTCATGATCGCATGGATAAAGTTCCGGCCGGTGCTAGCATACAGCCAAGCGGTCCGCACAATGTAGTGCTGGGGCAAAATCGAACGGACGTTGAACTCACCAGCCGCTTTTGATTTTCCATAGGGGTTAATCGGGCTGTACGGCATCCACTCTTCGTATCCGGCCGGGTTGTTGCCAGCGTAGACCTCATTGGTGCTCACTTGCACCATCGGGGTGCCGTTTTGCAAACAGGCGAGCGCCAAGTTTTGTGGCCCCAGTGCATTCGCCTTGTACGCCAACTCAGGGTCTTTGGCACAGCCATCGACGTTGGTATAGGCCGCACTATTGATCAACAAATCCGGCTTGTGCTCAGCCATCAGCTCATCAACCACATTTTTGTCAGATATATCGTGATCCGGCAGGTCTACCCCGATAATTTCGTGTTCGTGAAGTTCTTTGCGCAGTGCCAAACCCAGTTGGCCACTTGCTCCGGTGATTAGGATGTTCATAGGCGGGATTATATAGTATGAAGTGAAAAGTTTTTAGTATGAAGTA
>JAHDGV010000873.1 GCA_020631655.1 Chloroflexota bacterium
TTGTATAAGAGCCATAACTGCGACTGACACTGCTTTGCTATCGAACTTTGGGCTTATCAGGAGTCTGAATCGAATCTGATAGCCACTTTAAACTAAATTGGTGAGTACAACCCCAAGTTTTAGGGTTCTATTCTTCCATGTGCCCCGGCCGGCCGTTTTTTGGTCAGTGGGGCAGAGTCTTCATAACTATCGTCTCAATCTATATCTCTGTACACATCAAACTCAGTTGATTTATACGATAAAGGTGAGTTGATATTGGCTTCCCTTTTTCTACGTAAATATTGGCGATTGATTTCCAAGCTTCTGGTTTGCATAGGGTGTCTGTTCGCATCGCACCCCTTGTCTTTGAAGCAGAAACAGATCCTACAAAACCTGTACTGACAAGTAAATAGACTTGGAGCAATGTTTATGCAATGTTAACAAAACTTGTCAGTACAGGTTTTTACCATCCTTAATACCCGTTCACGCAATTTTTGTCCTTAAGGATCGGCAATGTTACAATAGGTAAGAACCAGAACAATATGTTCTGTATTGTAACTTTATGTCCACTTCCCTCATCACTGACAAACGCATACGTCGCACCCACCGCCTGCTGCGCGAGGCATTCATCGAACTGATCGCCGAGCAAGGATATGACAGCCTGCGAGTTGAAGACATCCTCAAACGGGCTGACATCGGCCGGACCACCTTCTACGCCCATTTCAAAGACAAACGAGCCCTGCTGGAAAACATTTCCGAAATTTTTGATAGCAAATATCAGGCAGACCTTGCCCAAAGATCGTTAGATGAAAATGGCAATATCCCCCTTGTGGCCGTGCAAAAGGTGTTTGAAAGCTTTGAACGCAATGCCCCATTTTTCGGGATGGTGCTTGAAAGCCGCGACGTGCCGGTTTTATACGAACGGGTGCAAACGGCATTCCGTGACATTTTTACCCGACTGCTAACAGAACAAGCTGAACGGCTCAAGCTCGACCCGGCCGTCCCTCTGCCCATTCTGGCTGAATTTTATGTGGGTGCTTTGCTCGCCATGGGCAAGTGGTGGCTCAGTAACGGGATGCGGCCGTACACGGCGGCCGAGATGGCACAGATGTTTTTTGATCTGGACAGACACGGACGACTGCAAGTGATGAGTGGGAAGTAAAAAGAAAAGTATGAATTTAACAGACCAAGTAGTTCCACAGCGCGAAGATTTCTTCGCTTTTATGAACGATTATCCGGCCGACACACCGGTCGCCATGATCAACATCTTGAAATTCAAAGATAAGTCTGGCAACGGCGACGAGACAGGCCAGCAGGCCTATTTGCGCTACAGCAAAAACATGGAGCCGTTACTGGCAAAAGCCCAAGGCAAAATTTTATGGATGGGGCATGTCAACCAGACAGTGATTGGTGACACCAACAACCAGCCGCATATGGTTTTGATCGTTGAATACCCATCCAAACAACATTTTATTGATATGAGTACGAGTGCTGAGTACAAAGTGATCGGGCAAGATCGTGAAATTGCGCTCGAGTATGGGGGCCTTTTAGCCTCATCAACCATCAACCCTGCGGTTGAGTAGAGAGAATAGAGACAAGAGTAAA
>JAHDGV010000874.1 GCA_020631655.1 Chloroflexota bacterium
GCGATTATGGCTGTTCCGGCCCACGATCAGCGTGACTTTGAGTTTGCACGCAAATTTGGTTTGGAAATCATTCCGGTGATCTTGCCAACAGATGCGGAAAGCATTGTTGAAGCTGAGATGGAAGAAGCGTATGTTGGTCCGGGTACGATGATCAACTCTGGCATATTGAATGGCACAGAGGTGAACAATGACAAAGGGCGCAAAAATCCGGCCATCAATCAAGCCATCGACCATGTTGAAGCGGGCGGCTTCGGCCGTGAGCATGTCAACTACCGTATGCGGGATTGGTTGATTTCACGGCAACGGTATTGGGGTTCACCGATCCCGATTGTCTACCGAGAAGATGGCGCGATGGAGTTGGTAGATTATGCTGACTTGCCCGTTGTGTTGCCTGAGGACGTGGACTTTGAGCCAACCGGCCGTAGCCCGTTGACCTACTATGATCCATTCTTGAACACAACAGACAGCGATGGGAACGCGGCCAAACGTGAAACTGACACGATGGATACCTTTATGTGTTCGTCGTGGTACTGGTATCGCTACTTGAGCCCAGACTATCAAGATGGTCCGTTTGATCCAGAAGAGGCGGCCTATTGGTTGCCCGTTGACACCTATACGGGTGGGATGGAACACGCGACGATGCACTTGTTGTACGCCCGCTTCTTTAACAAAGCGATGCGTGACTTGGGCCACTTTGACGAAACGTTGGAGATCGCCAAACAGCACGGCCGAGATACTGACGGCATTTTTGATGAACCGATGATGCAGTTGCGTAATCAGGGTCAAATTTTAGGCGGTGAACGGATCGGGCATAACGTAGTTTGCACCGGTGTGATGCAGGGTGACAAAATGTTGGCCGACCGCATTGAAGTGGTCGAGAAGTTCGAAAATGTCCCAGAAGGTGCCGTGATCGGCGAATTGATGGGGCGCACCGAAAACATCATGCGGGTTGGCACCAGCCAAACGGTGACGATTGTTGAGTTGAAAGCGGGTGGTGTGGTTGAAATCCCTGCAATTGAGGGGAAAAACACCGTTAATCAGTTGCAACATCACTTGGAAGTTGGCCGGATGTCGAAATCAAAAGGGAACGTGGTAAACCCAGACTTGTTGGTTGATGAGTATGGGGCAGACACCGTGCGCGGCTATTTGATGTTTGCGTTCGACTGGATCAAAGGTGGTCCTTGGAACAGCAAAAATATCTCCGGTTTTGTCCGCTTTTTGCACGACTTGTGGACGATTGGCACGGCCGATTATGCTCCCAACAAAGAAGACGACAAAGCAACCCGCAACTTGCGCCGAGCAACCCATCAGGCGATTGAGAAGTGTACGCGTGAAATGGAAGCATTTTCGTTTAACACCTCTGTGGCTCAGTTGATGGCGATGCGCAACACCTTGAAAGACGTGCAGAAGAAAGCAAACGTCTCTGTTGAAGCATGGAACGAGGCGGTTGATTCTGTCTTGTTGATGTTGGCCCCCGTCTCACCGTTTATCACGGAAGAGTTGTGGGAAAAACGGGGCAACGGCTACTCGATTCACCAGCAGTCTTGGCCAGTGGCTGACGCTGAGTTGGCGAAAGAGGA
>JAHDGV010000191.1 GCA_020631655.1 Chloroflexota bacterium
CCCACCGGCCGGAGCGCTCCGCGCCACCAGCGGCCGTTTTTGCCGTACAAGGCCAGCAACCGATGCTAGCGTACCCTTCGGCATGCAACTTGTTTGTCGGAAGCTCATGAGTTTGAATATAGTCCTGAACTTGCTCTCGGGTCCAATGGGCCAGCGGGGCAAATTTCACAACCTGATTAGCCTCATCCCAACTGACCACCGGCGTATGTGCGCGGGTTGCCCCTTGGTCCCGGCGAATGCCGGTGATCCAGCCTCGCTTGTCTGACAGGTATCGTTTTAAGGGCTCAACTTTTCGCAGATGGCAACACAATCCGGGTTCACTCTGCCACAGGTTAGGGCCGAATCGCTTGCCTTGATCTTCTAGAGATAGTCCACAGTGAACTTCTTGGATCGTTAAACCCAAGCGGCCCTGCAATGCCTCACGCAGTTCAAGCGTCTCTTCAAAGTGCAGATCGGTTTCAAGATAGAAAACTGGGGTCCACGGCCGGATTTCTGACAGCATATGCATGAGCACAATGCCCGAAAGACCAAAGCCGGTTGATAATGCCACATCATCACCCAATTTGGTTGTGGCCCAACGGAGTAATTCTTGCGGCCCGGCCGCCGTGAAACGCTTGTTGAGCGCTTCAATATTGGATGGGAACCAGAGGGTGGGAGTGGATTGCATGTCTAACATCTTTTTTTAGGGAGTAAAAAGTATGAAGTAATAAGGTTGAAGTGGGCATGCGCTTATCACTTCAACCTTATTACTTCATACTTCCTTGCTACGTGCCGATCAACCAGCAGCCTCTGCGCCTGTGTAAATCCGGCCGCGACGCTCGATTCTCGTCCAATCAAATGCAGAATGGTGCCCACAGTGAGCGCAACTTGGTCGTGAGCCGGACCGGTTTCCCCGGTGATAACGCCACGATTAATCGCCACATGCTGATCAAGCACGGGGGGAACTGCAATCCGTTCCCGCTCAGCCAAGCCCACATCTTGTGGCGAAAGTGTTAAATCAGTTTCCGGCGTCGTTCCATAAATTTTGGTTCGTCGGCCGGATGCCATTTCGATTGAGCCTTCTTCACCCTGCACCATCCAGCTCGCTTTGGTGCCGGTCTGGGTTGAGCGAATCCGCTCCATGTAGTTGGCGTGGAAAAATCCGCTGATCTGGAACGGTGCATCGGCCGGGTTAAACAGCTTCTCAATCGTGTTAGCCACCGTGCGTAATCCAAATAGATGGCGGATCTCAAGAAAATCGACCCATTTGGGGAAAAATTGGGACATGTCTAAAAAGCCAAAGCCAGTTGCCTCAATCATTTTTTCAACCGCCTTAGGGTCCAAGTCGGCCGGGATGCCGAGGCCGCGCAACACCTGACCCGGTGTGATGCCACTTTTTGTGGGGACATTTTCACCACCGTGCAAGATCACAGGTACACCGGCCGCTAGTAGTGTTAGCGCCACAGCCGGTGCCAGTTGGGCAGTTTTTGATTTGCCGTTGTACGGACAGGCGATATCGACTAAATCGGTCACCTGCGGCCGGATGCGGGTGATAAATTCATCCCGAATCACATCGGTGAAGCCGTTGATTTCGTCAACACCTTCCCCTTTGACTCGCTGGGTCAGCAACAGTGCACCGATTTGTGCATCGGCCGCTGTGCCATCGAGCATCATACGCATGCACGCCACTGACTCATCGTAGGTTAGGTCACGCTTTAGCTTTTCGCCTCGGCCGGTTGCCCGGAGGAATTGTTTGAATTGATCAGACATTTTTGATCTTGGGGCGAGCCATTTTTGCGATGCAAAAATGACGTAGCCCCTACGGGGTTGCGTGTAGGGGCTATGTCATCTGCCAAAGCAGATGGCTCGCCCCAATGGCTAAATCGCCACCACCGGCGCCATCTCAACCTCAATCGTCAAGGCTTTTCGCGGATCATCACCCGCCACGTTCAGAACCGCACCGATTGGCCCCACAACATCTTGAGTCTCATTCAACAACTCTTGTTGGATGACTTCAAACGACCCGGCCGTGTTTGGCACATTCAAACGGTCTGGGATTTTGATCTCAAAACGAGACGGATCAACGGTGATCCCTGTATCGCGGTTCAGCAATTCAGCCGCACGTCGAGCGCGATTAACCGCCAACGCCAATCGGGTGGCGAAGGTATCAGCCTCGGCCGGCCAATCTCGTTTGTGTTTGTACGTCACACCCGGCCGGCCATCGGCTAAATCAAGGGCGTAATCCCCTTCATGACCCATCAGCAACAGGCCGGGACCATTTGGCACATGGCGATAATCCGCTACATCGAGCACAAGGCCGTCCAGCTCGTTTTGCTGAATCCAGCCGTGGAACACAGGAACAAGATCAGCAAGACTGACCGCTTTATTTATGAATAGTTTTATTTGAATTCTTTCTGGAATCATTTTTAGTGAACAGTTTCCAGTAATCAGTAATCAGTTTGGCGTTGAATTCCACTGATCACCGATTACTGGTCACTAACTACTTTAGCTAGGCTAGTAAGTTCGGAATGCCACCACTCCCGGCCTCGGCCGCAAGTTTGGCGTCACACGCATGAGCCGCTTCGATGAACAGGTTGGCTTCTTCAATACGGCGGCGGGCGATGTCTTCATCAATCGATTCTGGCGGGTTAGCGTGACGGCTGAGCAAATACCGGCCGAATTTCCCTTTGGCAAAGCGATCAAAGAACTTCTCGGTGTCATAAAAGCGGGTTTTGAACTCGCTCACAATCCGATCAGGATCATCCCCAATATCGATGTACTCATTGCGGATCAACGCCCGCGCGGCCAAAACCATCGCTTTATAAGCACTAGCTTCTGCCTCCACAAATCGACCCTCATCTAAGTCGATGAGCGCATCAAACGCCTCACCTTCAGCCCGAGCCACTTCGATTTCAAATAGCGAAACAACTTCACCCGCACATTCACCGATCCCCATATCGCTCATGGTGAACTCACGCGGATCGCCCCAATCTGAGAAATATTCTGGCTTTTCAGCGTAGGTAGGGACATCCATAAACGGTTGGATCAGGTTGCGCACCTCTTTTTTGCCGTACCGGCCGATCCAGTCATGAAACGTCTCTTCTTCGTTTCGGTCGGCCGCATAGGTTTCAGTAATGGTGTCGAACACGGCCGGGATGTTTTTCGAGGGAACAGCACCGACTGCCAACCCATACGCCCCGCCGTTTTCTTTCCACTTGCCGCCAAGGACTACTTGGAAATGGGGAACAGCACGATTCTCACGACGGCGGCTGTTGCCAAAGAATCCGATATCAGCCACATGGTGCTGACCGCAGGAGTTAAAACAGCCGGATACTTTGACTTTTAAATCCTGAATAGCAGGTGCCAGCGAGCCGTTTTTCTCGATCAAGCGGTCACGCAGTTCGGCCGACAAGCCGCGCGATGATGCGATTCCCAGCTTACACGTATCCGTGCCGGGGCATGAGGTGATATCGGTCACCTTTTCAGCACCAGGGTCTGCTAATCCCCATCGATCCAGAGCGCTAAACACGGCGGGCAAATCTTTTTCAGAAACCCAGCGGAGGACTAAGTTTTGCTCCACCGTGGCGCGCAGGCTTTCACCCACAAACTCACGAGCGATGTCGGCCAGCGCATACGCTTGATCGCTTGAAATATCACCCAGCGGCAGTTTGATGGTGATCGTTGTGTACCCTTCTTGTCGCTGGTGATAGACGTTGGTCGCATACCAATCGTTAAACCCTTTTGGCAAAGGTGCGCCGTTCAAAAAGGTTGGTGGCTTGAGCGCCACCTCCGTTTGCTCCGGCACATCTTGCAAGTAGCTGGTCCAGCGGTCATCGTGTGGCAAAATTTTGCGTTCCTCTTCCACCAACCGCTGGAACTCTTCCAATCCCAGCTTCGCTATCAAGAATTTGAGCCGCGCCCGATTCCGGTTTTTCTTCTCACCCAGCCGGGCAAACACACGAGCGACCGCTTGGGCCTGCGGCAAAATCTCTGCCTCTGGCACCCATTCTGCAAGGACTTTGGCCTGATGCGGCACGGTGCCTAAACCACCGCCCACATACACATCAAAGAACCGCTGGACTTCCCCATCAACGATTTTGGTTTTGGCCACGTAGCCCAAATCATGGAAGCGCACGAGCCCACAGGCTTCATCTTCACAGCCCGAGAAGGCGATTTTGAACTTCCGGCCGAAGTCCTGCACATCATCATGCCCCATCAAAAACCACGTCATCGCATCGGCATACGGGGTGATGTCGAACGCCTCGGTGCGGCACACACCGGCCAGCGGACAGCCGCAAATGTTGCGCACGCTGTTGCCACATGCTTCGCGAGTCGTAATGCCAACAGCTCCCAAACGGCGCATCAGGTCAGGCGTATCTTCAAGATGGATAAAGTGAAGCTGAATGTCCTGCCGGGTGGTGATGTGCAAAATATTGTCCGAATATTCTTCGGCCAGCTGAGCCATCACCTCAAGTTGTTCAGGGTTTAGCCCCCCGTAGGGGATCTTGATCCGTTGCATACCCGGGGCATCCCAAATAGTTTCAGCTCCTTTGGTCAACCCATCTGACGGGAACGGCAGGGTGCGGGATTCGATCCCATCGTGCCGCTGACCGTTGTCATACCGCTGGCCGTAAGCACCGCGACGCAGGCGGGTTTCACCAAACACCTGATCGGTAAGCTTCCCCTGCTTTTTGAGTTCAAGCTGATTTTCAAACAAGTCGATTTCTTCGGCCAAGGTTGGCTCGATCGCTGTTTGTAATTGATCTTTCCAAGTTGTGATTGTCATCTTTTTACTTAGTTCTTTAGACAAACCTACGAGGTTTTAAAAACCTCGTAGGTTTGGTCTGAAAAAATTTTCAACAAAAAAGCTCCGGCGAAATGTCCGGAGCTTGCGCATGTCCGAACCACTCGAATAGTTGGTTATCTACGAGAGTGGTCGGAGAATATTTTATTCTCTCTCTTGAGAGTGTGAGTCACAACAGATGTGACCTAAAACCGACCTACCCTTGTTGTTGATGTGCACATACAACAGCAACAAAGTGCGGTTAGAGCTTGTATATTCATAACGTTTAAGTGACAGAAGTTTAGCTAAAACCTGAACAATTTTCTTGGATTTTCTTCATCGTTTTGGCTTGTTTAGTTTTTATTCTTCCAAAATATACTCCGTTTGATTTTTATTCTTCAAATCGGCCGGATTTCAGATTCGAATTAACCTTTTTGCTCCGGTAGGATCAATTCACCAGACAAAAGAGAGTCAAAAACAGACAAGCGTACTATTCACATCCGTATACCAATCATTCACTAAGTTTTAACATGAAGATTCGTCAAACCAGTTAGTTTGGAAATCTGATTTGTTAGTATTTCTCCAAAACATTCAAGACCAACTTTTAAGATTAGTCGGCTATAAACCCGGCCGATCTTTTCAAAACAGCTATTTCCGCACCCGTAGCAACCGGCTAGTTATCATCATGCTATTGCTGAGTGTGCCGGTAATCGTGGCGTTTATGATTCCCAGCCTGCACACCCGAGCCTTTTTTGGGCTCACCTTTATCGCATTCACACGCTGGTGCGCCCTGCTGATACTTGCGGGGATAGTTTGGTCGGCCATTTGGATGCGTACTCGGGGGGTCCACCTCCGTCGCTCGGGCGTTGTACTGTGGCTACCCTTCGGCCGAGTCGTCATTCCATGGCAAAATGTCCATGAACCCGAAGTCATTTCCGTAAAAGCACTGTATCCGCCAGAGGAAATATCTCTCCGTTCACAACAAAAACTGGGGAAAGCGTATGGCTCTTCTGGCGTCTTACTCCATCTGGCACCCAATAGTTTAGGATTCAAGAAATGGTTTTTAAGCTGGCCCATGCTGGGCAATCAATCGGATCGATTATTTTTACCCGTTGATGAGTGGGGAGACTTAGCTGACACAATCCGCAAAATCAAATCTGGAAAAACGGTCAAACAATCGGCCGCTCCTGATGTAGAACCGGTTCAACAGCCCACGAAACTTGAATCAAATCGAGACGATATAGACATTCTGCTTGTATCGGCCGGGAGCCGAGAAGTTGGCCAGTTGGTGAAAAGAATTGAAGAAACCTACACCATCGCAGTTGCACAAACCGGACTCGATGCGGTGCGCATTTATCGCTCCAAAGCACCCAAACTCATCATCACAGATACCAATCTGCCAAACGAACTCACACCAATCAAATTAATCAACAGCCTTAATCAATATAAATCACGCGGCGGGTTCTGCTCGATGGCCGTCTCGATAAAACCAATCGATCCAGAAGATGAGCTAGAGCTACTCGAGGCTGATTTCAAAGAAATTGTTCTGCTTAAACAAAATTTGCGACTCATCATGCACCGGATCGATTTTTGGTTAGATTGGCGGTCACAAGTGGCAAATATGGCCAAACGAAACCAAGAACTTTACGGCCAAAATCTGCATCAAAAATCAAAGCTGGCTCGTCATGGGGAATTAATGCACTTTTTGCCCAAAGATGTAGCGAAAGAAGTGATTGCGGGGGCGTACTTAAAAGAGGCAGCTCATTTACGCAAGCAAACGGTCACGGTTCTATTTGCCGACATTGTCGGTTTTACACCCCTTTCAGCCCAGCTCGATGTTGATACATTAGCCGAACTCCTCAATGATTATTTACAGCAAATGACCGAGGTGGTTGTGAGCCACGGTGGAATTGTTGATAAATTTATCGGTGACGAAGTGATGGCCCTTTTTGGTGCCCCTGAAGAGGAACCGGAAACGGTTCAAGTGCAAAATGCGTTTTCGGCCGCGCTTTCGATGGTGGAAGTGGTGAAAGCGATGGACAGTGTGTGGGAACATCGACTTCCGGCCGAGCTTAAAATTCGGGCCGGGATTAACACGGGTGAATGCACGGCCGGTCTGTTTGGGAGTGAATCGCTACGGAGCTATACGGTGATCGGATCCCCAGTCAATCTGGCGGCGCGCTTAACTTCGGCCGCACCGGCCGGTGGTGTCGCCAGCTGTGCCAATAGCTTAAAGTGGGTCAAGATGCGGGCCAAATACAGTGCGATGGGGCAGGTATCGTTGAAAGGGATCGCCCAGCCGGTTGAAGTGTATGAAATCTTAGGCATGGTTGCTCCTGACCTCGTTAAGTAGCTCTTTTTGCCGGCATAGTTTTTTCAATTTTCAAAACAGACTGAATCGAGCCAACTGATACCGATTAATTTGATAATCGTTTACCCGTCTTTAGCATATGGTTCATGCGCGCCTTGCTCTCCGGCCGAAAACGAATCGACAAGCTGGCCTCACGCGCCGCATCTAAAATCTGCCACGGATCAACCCAAGCGGGCTCCTGCTGATACCCACCGGTCAAAATATCAACCAACAGATTGCCTAGCTCAAGATCAAACGCTGTCAGTTTTCCGGCCGCGTGTTGCTCGCTCAGCTCTTGCTTCAGCGTCTCACGGACAGCTACTCCGGCTGCATAAATCGGCTCTGGCTTCAAAGTCACCCGATCATATTTGGCTAGCTCCTTCGCCACCTGAATCGCATGGAAAAGCCGATGCTCCGGGTTCATCACGATTGTGTCTGCGTTGCTTAGATACCCCAGCGAACGGGCCTGCCAAGCGCTACTGCTCACCGTGCCTTGCATCAGTTGGTTTAAGATTGCTCGGAGCGTGGGCAACAGCTGGTCGGTGTCCGCCACAGGATTAACCAAACGGCGCAACAGCTCTTTGCTCCCCGTCCAGCCGGGCACCAATCCCACATTGAACTCAACCAGTCCGATCCCAACTTCATGGGCCGCAACCACCCGATGCCCCTGCATCAGCAATTCGGCTCCACCGCCCAATGCCTTGCCTTGAACCGCCATCACCACCGGTTTGGCGTTGTGGCGCAGGTTCATCATAAACGTCTGGCCGCGACGGAGCCATGCGTCAGCGGCCGCAACCTGATCTTCATCGGCCGATGGGTTGAGCCGTGCTCCAGCGCAGAAATTACGCCCTTCGTTCCCAATGATGAGGGCATCAAAATCTTTCGACAACGCCTCAAGCGCATGTTCGCCCATATCAAAAATCTGGCTATCAATCGCATTGGCTTTGCTGTGGAACTCCAACAACAGCAAACGGTCACCTAAATCGTGTAGGGTAGCGCTGTCGTTTTCATCAATCCGACCGCTACTTTGGTGTTTAATCGCCACTTGATGTAGATCGGTTTTAGCGGGTGCAATCTGCCCGTCATAGCCATACACCCCATCTTCTGTATAGAACGAACTCCGGCCGGAGTCTAGCATCTGCTTGACCCAATCTGGGACACGATGACCGGCCGCTTCCATTTGGGCGGCCGTTTCAGCCACTCCCAACCCGTCCCACAATTCAAACGGGCCGATCTCATGGTTAAAGCCCCAACGGACCGTGTTATCGATATCAGCCAGCGAATATGAAATTTCAGGAGCCACGTGAGAGGCATATTCAAGGGTGTTAAAAATTACCGCTCTAACCAGTTGCGCCCCGCGATCCTCAGCCGCCAGTAGCCCTTTGACCCGCGCAACCACCGACCGCTCATTTTTAACCGACTCAACAGATGGATAGCTTGTGGTAACAGTTGGTTTGTATTCAAAGTCAGAAGGGTCGAGAGTCCAAAACTCACGCTTCCCATCCACCATCATTTTTTTGATAAACCCTTGCCCCGCCTTGTTCCCAATCCAGCCGTTGCCCATCATTTTGTCAAACAAAGGCCAAAACGAGTCGCTAACTAGCAATTCCCGATACGGGTCGTGCGGAATGGCTGGATAGAGATTTTTGAGCACGCTGGCCCGAATGTCTAAGCCAACCAAGTCGGCCAAGCGGAAGTAGCCCGTTTTCGGCCGGCCGATGAGCGGACCAACCAGCATATCAACATCCGCAATCGGATACCCGCCATCAAGCGCCGTCTTGGCAATAAACGCGCCGGTGATCGCCCCAAACCGGTTGCCAATAAAGTTGGGGGTGTCTTTGCACAACACCACCCCTTTGCCTAAAGTCTGGCTACCAAATTCAACCATCTGTTTTACGATGGCGGGATCGGTGTCGGCCGTGGGAATCACCTCGAGTAGTTTTAAGTAGCGGGGGGGATTGAAAAAATGGGTCCCTAAAAAGCGAGCCCGAAATTCGGGTGAGCATTCGGCCGCGATTTGGCTGATCGGAATCCCAGATGTGTTGCTACTAATAATCGCATCTGGTTTGCAGATGGCCTCCAGCTTCGCCATCAGCTCTTGCTTGGGAGCCAGCTTTTCAATGATGACTTCGATTACCCAGTCGCAGGCGGCCAGCATGCCCAAATCGTCTTCGATGTTGCCCAATTTCACACGGCTGGCCAGCTCCGGCCGACCCAATTGCACCGGCCGGCCGTTTACCATCCGCTCGAATAAGGTCGAAACCAGATGGTTGCGTGCGCCAAAATCATTTTCATCTTCTGCTGGTAGATTCGGGGTGAGCATGTCGAGCAACACCACGCGCAAACCGGAGTTCACCAAGTGGGCCGCAATGCCGCTCCCCATTGTCCCAGCACCGATAATGCCTACTGTTTTGATTGTCATTTTGCCTATTCTCCAAAAATCGTGGCTACCGCTGTCTTTTTTACTACCGTAATTTAAGTATACGATGTGGCTATCATGCGCGGCCAACCAACCGATCAGAAGTCAAACTGATCGATGCCGGTAATCGCCTTGATTGTCGTTGGGGTTCCCTGCACCGCCGTCCGTTGCAAATAGTGTTTGACGCCCCGAACGCCCCCCATCTCTTCGCCGCCGCCCGCCCGGCCGGGACCACCGTGAACCAGCGCTGGCAACGGTGAGCCGTGCCCCGTGCTTTGCTCAGCGCTCTCCCGATTGAGCACCAAAATCCGGCCGTGAGACGTCGCCGCCTCAACCACAAA
>JAHDGV010000875.1 GCA_020631655.1 Chloroflexota bacterium
ACGTTCATTCGTCTAAATATCCGGCCGGAGAAATTAAAGGTGTGCTTGTCAAAGCTGATGGGACAAACAATCCAAACTTCAACTACCCAGCTCCTGCGTACGACAGCTTAACCGGCGATGACTTAACCCGTGACATTGTCCGCTTCTTACGCCAATCAACTTTCGGCCCAACACCAGAATTGGTTGCAGATCTTGAAGCTCGCGTTGCCGCCGCCAATGGGAATCGAATTGCGGCTTACGAAGCATGGTTGGATGAACAGATGCAAATCGATTCACCGTCTCACCATGAGTATTACAAGGCCGCCCGCAATCAGTGGCTAAGCACCGTTCCAGCCAGTGAACTAGAAAATGCCTTGAATGGCCAAGTTGCCAGGAATGTTGCATTCTTTGGCGGTTGGTTCACCAGCGCCGTACACGGCAAAGCCCACCTGCGAGAAAGAGTTGGTTTTGCGTTGAGCGAAATCTTCGTTGTCTCGCAAAGAGACAATCAAATTAGACAGCGTGGTGAAGGTGTTGCAGCTTATAACGACATGCTTAAAGAAAATGCCTTTGGCGATTTTGAAACATTACTAACCGATGTATCAAAACACCCTGTCATGGGCATCTATTTATCCCATCTACAAAACAAGCAAGAACAGTTTGATGATGATGGCAACCTTATCGCTTCACCTGATGAAAATTATGCTCGCGAAGTAATGCAGCTCTTCTCTATCGGCCTCATCGAACGTCATCCAGATTACTTTATTAAGTTAGATGAAAATGGTTTACCGATTCAAACATACACCCAAACAGACATTACTGAGCTATCTCGTGTGTTTACCGGTTGGGGGATTGGTGTTCAAGCGGTTGGTGAAGGTGAAACAACCGCCACGGTTCCAAATGATGAATTTGAATACAACATTCAACCGCGGCGAGAGAAGTTCCATACCTACTTAACCGTGCCAATGAAATCTTTTGATGACAACGGCTACGATCCTTCGAACAGACGGTACGAGGTTGTGCGAGACCAAGGGCAGAAAGTTGTGCTTGGAGAGGTATTCCCGGCCGGGCAAACGGGTGAACAGGATTTGGCTCAAATCATGGGAATCCTAAGCGACCACCCTAATACGGCCCCATTTATCAGCTACAGACTAATCCAACGGCTCGTAACCAGTAACCCATCGGCCGGATACGTTTACCGTGTTTCAACCGCGTTCACAGATTCAAACGGCGATATGGGTGAAACGATCAAAGCCATCCTGCTAGATCCAGAAGCACGCAACTTAGGTACGGCTGAAATCGTCGGCTACGGCCGAATTCAAGAACCACTGGTGCGCAGCATGAACATGTATCGCCTAATGGATATCGAATATACCAACGAAGCAAATTACCCAGTGAGTGATTTAACAAACTTCGGTTTACCTGCTTCCGAACTAAATCGCTATGAAAATGATGTCAAACGTCTTGTAGCGTCTCCATTTACATTTGATGGTCAGGCTAACAGCTATGGGCAGGCTCCTTTATCGGCTCCCACCGTCTTCAACTGGTTCTTACCCAGCTTCACCCCGGCCGGACCAATCGCAGAAGCGGGATTAGTTGC
>JAHDGV010000876.1 GCA_020631655.1 Chloroflexota bacterium
ATCCATCGCTTCGGGGTTCATCACCACTTTGGGATTAAGTGAGTCGTTGAGCCAATCCTCAAGCTGATCGGCCGCCATCCCCATCCACTCATGTAGTGTGGTGTTGACCTTCCAGCCGATGTGTGGAGTGAGAATCACATTGGATAGCGAACGGAGCGGGCTGTCGGCCGCTAATGGCTCGTGCGTAAACACATCTAGCCCTGCACCTGCGATTTTGCCGGCCGCCAGCACATCGGCCAGAGCCGCCTCATCCACAATGGCACCGCGTGATGTGTTCACAAAATAGGCAGATGGTTTCATGCGTTCCAGCAGATCACGGGTGATCAACCCGCGTGATTCGTCAGATAGTTTAAGATGGACGGTGACGATATCGGCTGTTGAAAACAGCTCCTCAAGCGATAGCCGAGTAACATCCTCTTCATCGTCTGAATAATCACCACCGCGCTCCCACGTAGCGATCTTCATCCCAAAAATCCGGCCGACCTCTGCAATCGGTTTGCCGTGTCGGCCGTATCCCAAAATGCCTAAGGTTTTGCCATGCAAGCTGGTTCCCACCACTTCCGGCCATTCACCTTGTTCCATCTGCCGATGGATGGGCAATAGCTGCCGATTGAGGGCCAAAATCAGCCCCCATGTCAGCTGGGGCATGATGATCATCGGCTGTTTGGCCCCACGTCCTAACGCGACCACAATCCCTCGCTCAGATGCGGCCGCACGATCCAAATGGTAGGCGTGTCCACCCGATTGCAAAATCAGTTCGAGATTGGGGAACAGATCAAGAAAGTTAGCATCGATTTTAGTGCGCTCACGCAGGGCAAAGAAGGTGTGATATTTTGCAAGATCGGCATGATCTTCAGGGCCAATCGGCCGGTTCATGATGGTGACATTGGCAAGCTCACGGAGCTTTTCAATCGCAGGTGCGGCCGCTAATTCACCTTCGTTATCATCCAGAATCAATAAATTTAATTTTGTCATTTTTATTATTGGAGACGCGCCAACGGCACGTCTCTACATCATGATTTGCCACCGTAGAGACGCCCCGCTGGGGCGTCTAATTTATTTCGACCAAACCGATGCAGGGACATAAACCTGCCCTGCAAACAACCGCCGGGCCGTCCTAATCGATCCGCCAGAGATCACTTCAAGCTGATCTCCCTCGACCTTCAAATCCATCGCTACATCGATAACTCCAGACGGATGCTCGATCTGCGTTAATTCTGGATACCGGCCGTCCGCTTGCACAATACTGTTCACCGTTGACCCGGGCAAGGCCGAGGCAGACGAGGCACAAATCGAGCCAGACACCGCATACGACGGATGGCACTTACCATACTGGGTAAAGTAGCGGCTGGCAAAGTGTCCACCAGCTTTTGGCGGCGCCACCATCGCGAATTTTGGCACAACGCTTTCGCTCACATCGCCAAATCCCATCGCGGCACCCGCTTGTCGCCGAATCGCCTCAATCCGATCTAAAAATTCTTGGCCAGCTTCCAATTCAGCCCGAGTTTCATACCCCGTTTTGCCTAAATCTTTGGCCAAAGCGATCACCATCGGCATCGCCACATCGATACAGGTGAC
>JAHDGV010000192.1:0-3060 GCA_020631655.1 Chloroflexota bacterium
TGGGGTCGGCTCCTGATGCTTCATTTGTTTGAGTCGATAACTCGGCCGGGGGGAAGCACGACACCGTTACGATATATGCACTGGCCAGCTTTATTGAAACTAGCTTTCATCAAACTCCACGTCAAACCACATAACCGTTGGGATTTCTCCTTTCCGATAATCCAAAGTAATCCACCAATGCCCTTCACCGCTAATCAGCACCTGCCTGTCTTTCGAAGACCAAAATTTTTGGGGATCAATCATAGTTTTATCTTACATCATTTTTTGTTTTGATCTGGAAACAAAATGGGCGATGCGGGTTTAAATCCACATCGCCCATTTTAATTTAACCTGATTAATCAGGTTCCCAATCTTAACCAAGAGGTAAGCCTCTTGGGACATCAGCCAAACTTCTTCGCAAAAATCGCTAGATCAGCCATCATCTCATCAAAACGTGGATTCTTATCCTCGTAAACAACCCCGTTGTGCCTAATCTGCGCGTCTAAGACGATATTAGGATGCGTGACCTTCTCAGCCTCAGCCATTCTGAAAAAACAAAACCGCTCAGGGTCAGCCACACACTGCAACTCTTCAATGCCAGCGATATCGGCCCGGTCATCCCCTTCCCAATGGGCGGCAAAAACAGGTCTTGGATAAAGATTGTCTGGTCCAAACGTCTTGAGCAAATCTTCCCCTTCCTCGATTAGCTTGCCTAGCTCATGCGCCCCATCTAAATCAACATGGCTGTAGCGATAAGGATCGTCAGAAATCAGAGGCTTGTTCCGCTCTATCTCATCGATAAAGAACAAGCGCATGGCCCATTCTTTAAGCTCACCCAAAACATCAAAAGGACCGCCCCCTTTTAGATCAAGCGCGGCCGCGAATAGGTAAACGGCTCCGTTGACTTTGGGATTGGTTGCTCCCATCAAATAGCCTAACAAGCCGCCGGTGGATAAGCCACCAACTGAAACAGTTTCAGATCGTTTGCTCGCCTCATCGATAGCAAACGCAACATTGGCTTTCCATTGATTCGCATCAACCATCTCCATTCCTTTCGGTTTTTTCAAACCGTGCCCCTGAAGCAAAGGCAGATAAACGTCGTACCCTAGCTTTTCGTAAAAATAACGGCCGATGGCGGTCATAAAATAGGGTGAGTCTCTCAGCCCGTGGGTCAGCACGACCGCTTTTTTAGCTGGCTGAGCCTGTAGCATAATTTGCGGATGGCATCCGTCACGAATGGCAGAAGAAGAAAGTTTTGAAAATCGCTGGTAATAGGCGTGCCATTCGGCCGATGGGGGATCGTATTGAAATTGAGTCATGTGTAAACTGCTCCTTAACTATGTGACTAGAACTTGATGGTAATAGTACCTCAGAAAAACAAAACGCCAGCATTCAAATCGTTGAATAAATTATCATCTCCGTGCAACAAAAAAGGGCGATGTGAGTTTTATTCACATCGCCCTTTTGCGTTTGTTATTTAGATGTCGGGGTTACCCGTCATTTCCTAGAATGGAATGTCATCTTCTTCAGATGCTGTTCCACCTGCGACGGCCGATCCATCACCGTCATAGCCGGGAGGTGTATATCCACCGCCACCGGTTGACTCGTTGCGACTGCTCAAGAACTTCACGTCGTTAGCGCGGATCTCAAAAGATGCGGCCATGGATCCATCTTGACGGCTCCACAAACGGGGTCCGCCTGTAGCTGCGTCACCCTGTAATGAGCCTTCAACCAAAACGCGACGACCTTTTGCAAGGTACTGGTTTGTGGTTTCTGCTTGGCGTCCCCAAACATTAACTCGGAACCAGAGCGTCTCTTCGTTTTTCTGTCCGTCTTTGCCTGACCACGCCCGGGTGGTCGCTACGCTAAAGCTGGTAACGGCGGTGCCGTCTGCCATATAACGCATTTCAGGGTCGCGCCCTAAATTTCCAACAATTGTGATTTTTTGATACATGATAGCTACTCCTTTATGTGCTAAATATACGTTCTAAATGCTACATGTTTTTAGGTTATTGCCAACCAAATGTCAGCCGAATAATTATAATGTAAGCCAATCAAAAAAACAAGAACGAATGTTCGTTTTCCTCGAGGAGGTTTAACTTAAGCGAGTGCAATAAGGATTACTGCAATTAGGGCAAGTCCAACGCCAACCCACTGCAAAATGACAAGTCGTTCGTTTAAAATAAATCGGGCTAAAAAGATGGTAGATGCAGGATAAAGCGATCCCATCACGGCCGCCACATCAAACCGGCCGGCTTGTGTTGCAATAATAAAAAACGCATTCCCCAATGTGTCGAAAACCCCGGCTAAAGCAACGGTACCAAGCGTCCCTTTTTCTGGCCGTTTAAGTTGCCCGGTGACCAAGCCCAAAATGCCAAACAGCGTGACCGAAGCAATACGGGCCCCCACAAGGGGCCAGAATACAGAGCCATCCTCAACCTGATCAACCAAAATAAAGAAGGTGGCAAACCCGGCGCCCGCTAAGAATGGAAATAAGAGCTCTTTTAGCTGGGGTCGGCCGCTTTCTTCGTCGAGAGAAATAAAAAGAACGGCTGCTAACGCAATCAAGAAGCCCAGAAATCTGAGCCACGTAGGTAAACCATCAAAGATGGCCCCCCAAACGATAGGAATTGCGGCCGAAATCACAGCCGTCATCGGGGCCACCACCCCCATCCGGCCGTTGGCCAATGCCCGGTAAAACAACATAAGTGCAGTTGCACCGGCAATACCGGCGGCCGCCCCCCAGCCCCAGTCAACCAAAGTTGGTAGCTCTTCGCCGGTGGCCACGGCGGCAATTACCATCAAAATACCGCCCACAAAGTGAGCACCAACAACCACCGTAAACGTGTTGTTCTTTTTGCTGGCTAAGCCACCGCAAAAATCCCCAGCACCAAATATGAGTGATGAGAGCAATCCCCAAAACAGTGTTGGCAAAATAGCTTGATCCAAGGTCATGGCAACAAGTAGAAAGTATAAACAGCCGCGTAGCAAATAAACCGTCTGCTTATTACGGCAACCTTATCCCGACTTAGAGCCTGATTGTCCTATTTATTTACATCAGTTGCCTGCTTTAAAATGGGT
>JAHDGV010000192.1:3160-9857 GCA_020631655.1 Chloroflexota bacterium
CACCCTAATATCATCAGTGTTCTTGACTATGGTTTTGACGGGGATAAAAAACCGTATTACACCATGAACTACCTGCCTGAAAGCCAAACGATTCTAGAGGCTGGGGCAGAGCTTGACGCTAAAGGGAAAATCACTCTGTTGGAGCAATTGCTCCAAGGGCTTGCATATCTCCATCGTCATGGCATTCTGCATCGTGACATTAAGCCTGAGAATGTTCTGGTAACCAATGGGATTGTTCGTTTGCTTGATTTTGGCCTTTCGCACAAAGCAAATGATGAAGAGGCGGTTGCGGGATCCCCTCTCTATCTTGCTCCGGAAGTTGTTGAGCTCGAAGAGATTACTGAGGCGGCCGATCTCTATTCGGTTGGAGTATTGTTCTATCAACTGCTCACAGGGCAACATCCTTTTGGCGATTTGGATATCTTCTTTTTTGAGCGTGTCACAAATGATGAACCCAATTGGCAAATCATTTCGCCAAGGTGGCGGCCGCTACTAAAAACGCTTTTGGCTAAAAATCCGGCCGACAGGCCCAAATCAGCCAATGACGTTTTAACCCACATTGCAACAATAACGGAGCGGCCAACCCTTTTTGAAACAGCCGAAATCAGAGAAAGCTATCTTCAAGCCGCTACGTTTATCGGCCGTAAAGCTGAAGTTACAAAACTAGATAACGCTATGCAAGCGGCCAAAGCTGGAAAAGGCTCAGCTTGGTTGATTGGAGGAGAAAGCGGGGTCGGTAAATCTCGTTTGCTCGATGAAATACAAACGATGGCGATGGTTGATGGCTGGCAGGTCTGGCGAGGTGAGGCGGCCGAAACCATCGGTTTACCCTATCAGCTGTGGCGAAAAATAGTCCAAAACCTAGTGTTAAATACAGAGCTTACACAGGTTGAGCTCAGTATCCTGAAAGAAATTGAGCCAAACATCAATCATCTGACCAACCAATCGATCCCCACACTATCTTCATCAAACGGATCAATTGATCAAGAGCGACTCATCCTCACATTGATGGAGGCGATCAAACGACAAAGCAAACCAACTCTGCTTTTACTAGAAGATCTGCACTGGATGCGTGAGGGGTTGGCCCCCTTAAAACATATTTTGCATGGGATTGAACAACTGCCAAACGTGATGATTGTTGGAACTTACCGTAATGATGAGTATCAGGCATTACCCGAGCAACTGCCTGAAGCAAAGCTGCTAAACCTAGCACGGCTAAATGATGCGGAAATTCAACAGCTAAGCCAAGCGATGCTGGGTGACAGGACTTACACACCAGAAGTGGTCTCTTTGGTCGCGCAAGAGACTGAAGGGAATACCTTTTTTATTATCGAGGTGATGCGGGCTCTGGCAGAAGAAGCGGGACAATTGGGTGAAATCGGCCGGATGGATTTGCCAGCTGGGGTTTTGACCAATGGGATGGAAAACTTACTCCAAAGGCGGATTAAAAGAATTACTTTTGAAGATCAACACTTGTTACAACTAGCGGCCGTAGCTGGACGACAATTAGACATTGCGTTACTCACGCAACTTTCGTCAGAAAATGAACTTTCAGGCTGGCTACAAAGGGGATTAGATGCGGCCGTGCTATCTGTAAGCAACGATCAGTGGTTTTTTAGCCACGACAAATTGCGAGAAACAATCGTCAACAGTCTTGACCCTAAAGCGCAAAGAAACCTACACCGTCAAGTAGCAGAAGCTATCGAACAACTTTATCCTGATAACTTAAACTACGATCAGTCTCTGCTTGAGCACTGGCATTTAGCAGGTGATCTGAACAAGGAATTAACTTACTTAGAACCGGTCGTTCAATACTTGACTCAGGCTGTCGCAGAAGTGAAAAAGGCTGAGGGGCTGATCAAACGCGGGCTGGGTATGCTAGATGAGTCTGATCCCCGTCGTGTGCCTTTATTAAATTGGCTCACATACGTTTATATGGAGCTAAGAACGGCCGAAAATTTCCAATTGGCCCTAAACTTTGGCGATCAAGCGAAGCAACTGGCTGAAAAAGTAGATGACCTTTTAGGATTATCAACTAGCCTATATTATTTGGGATACATCTATTTTGAAATTGACGGAACAGACGAGCGAGCAGACCCATACATTCAAAAAAGTCTCAACATCTCTCGTTTAATCAGTGATCAAAAGCTCATAGGTGATAATCTAATTTTGCTGGGGGAAATTTCTCACCATCTTGGTAATTTCGAGCAATCAATTAAGTATCACAACGAGGCAATTTCGATCGTTGAGTCAATTGGTTCGCACTATAGTTTAGGCTACACACTTGATCAGCTAGGGCAGGTTTACATCATTCAGGGAAAATATGAAAAAGCCACCCCATATCTCCAGAGAAGCATAGAAGTATTCCAAGCAAATGGTTATCAGCAACGTCTTGGCTGGACAACACTCAGTATTGCCAGCCTTCCAATGCTAATGGGACGGTATGATGAAGCTAAAAAATATTTAGGGGATTCCTTAGCCGTATTTGAAAAATACAATATTGAAGCCGGGGTAGGATATTGCTTTAACAACTTAGGACGTGTGGCAACCTTAACGGGAGAGTATCAGGACGCACTAAATTATGTATTCAAAAGTATTGATATCTTTCATAAAAATGGCATCAACCGTGCTGTAGGATTTAATCTGCTCCAACTGGGGGCTATTTATTCTCTACTAGGTCAATTTGAGAATGCGGAATACCACCTCGGTCAGGCTTTAGCTGATTTTCAAGAGCTTGAAGATCAGCGAATGGTTGCATATTGTAGTGCCCGTTTGGGTTTTGCGTATTGCATTACAAAACCTGATCAAGCTGGACCTATGTTGCATCAGGCGCTAGAAAAAGCTTCATCACTTGATATTGAACCATGTATTTTAGAGATATTATTGGGTTATTCCTTCTGGTATCTTCACAACGGAGAAGTAGAAAAAGCTGAAAGGCTGATCCGTTTTGCAAAAAAGCATCACAAAATTAATCAAGAGATTCTGCTGTGGTACAGGATCATGGCTCCAATGGCTGAAGAGTCAACTTGTGAAAGCTCAGGTGAATTTGTGTTTGAAGAAAGGGAAGTTCTAGATCTTAGGTTGCTTGTGCAGGCGTTACTTGAAGAGGAAAAGCCACTTACCGTTTAGGTAGCAGTTTCAGGAGTTACCCACATAGACTTTGTTAGTTCGCTCCCTACTACTTGTTCATCCCGGCCGATCTTGAGCCGCATTGGTCCGTTAAACGGAGCCCGGCCGACAATTTCAAACGGCTCGCCCGGTTTTACACCCAAGGTAGCCAAGTACTGAAGCTTTTCAACATCATGTGTGCGTATGCGGCTGATAGCACCTTTTTGGCCAACACCTAAATTATTGATACAGGTATCGTAAAAGTCCGGCATCTCGCCAGCTTGATTGGGAATCGGCTCTCCATGTGGACACCGATCCGGTTGTCCAGCCATCTCAGCCATCCGCTCAGCAACCGCATCATTTAATCCATGCCCCAATTCATGAGCGTGTTCATGGGCATCTCCCCATTCAAACCCCATTACATCAACCAAAAATACTTCTAAAACACGATGACGACGTAGCTCCTTAATCGCTTCGGTTTCTCCCCGTTCTGTCAACTTAACTCCCTCATAAGGGATATGGACAACCAATCCCTCGTTCCTCAACCGCTTTAACATACGCGGAACAGCAGGCGGAGACACCTCAAGCTTCTCAGCCAAGCTGGTAGTGCTCACCATCGGTTCGTATTCTTGCAGCCGATAAATCTCAGCTAGGTATTCGCGCATTGCGGCACTAAGTGACATAGTTTTCGCATTCTAGCATATTTAGCTAGATAGACTGTTGCTTCATTAACCTAATTTTGAAGCATTTTAGGATATTAGGAACAGGAAATTTATACATGTTTTAACTAAATCGCAGTTCCTGTCCAACTGAAGAGAAAATCCTGATCAAGCAGTTACAAGATACCACAAGATCTTTTCTATTCAGTCGTTATAACCAAATTTAAATTCTAGTTTCAGAAGGGTTTTTAACATCCCGCCCTAATGGCACGTGTGGGGGTGGTTGATTATGTGCCATTTCTGACTTAGAGTGAGTCACCACTTTGGGTGCAAACACATCAATATCTTGCCAATCAGTTAAAACTTCTAGTGATTTAGCCTCAAAGGAGAATATCCCCCCTCCACCTGGTGCTTTAGGCGAGTCAGCCAGAGAAATTTTCCGCTTTTTTAAATGGGAGTATAAAAACGAGCCAACAGCACCGTGAGTCATAATCACAATTGGGCCGGGGGTTTTATCAAATTCAAGAATCCGGTAAACCGTTGTCACCATCCGATATTGAGCCTCAATTGCGATCTCCCACCCCTCAATGCTGTCGTGCGGATATTCAAACAGCAATCGAGCGTTTTGATCATGCTTTTCTCGGGGCAAATACCCGGTTGATGAACGATCTACTTCACCTAAGGTTGGAACTTTGGCTACTTTTAGCCCTAGTGGTTGTGCAATCATCCACGCACCGTCTAGTGCTTTTTGCTCGTCGCTTGAATAGACGGCCGTCACCTGTTTAAGCAACGTCCCTTTCATCAATCCGGCGATCCGCTCACGCCCTTTGGCCGAAAGAGGCCACTGGGGAACAGGCACGTTCGGGTCGATAACGACGTCTGGATGGGTGATGACATACACAGTTTTCATATGGCAATTTTAAGAGTCCTAAAGAGAGGATTCCTTTTTTATTATAAACTTCTTTTTAATTATGGTAAAAGGAGATCGTCTCTCTTTAAGAAACTTATAGCTGACGCTGTTATGTTACTGTGCAAACGCTACAGGTTGTTAGACTCAAACTGTAAATCAATCTTCGCTGATTACTTCTTCTAGCTCCGCAATTTTGGCTTGGACCATCTTTGCAATTCCGCTCAGCATATCAACATCGAAGCGGAACTCAGCCCCGGCCGCATTAAATAGCTCGGGCAACGTTTTGGTTGATCCATATCCTAGAGCAGTTTTATAAGCTTCCAGCGTCTGATCTTCCCCATTATTCATGCTGTTGCGCCAGACCTGCATCGCACCTACTTGGGCCATACCATATTCAATGTAGTAAAACGGTATTTGAAAGATGTGGAGCTTACGATGCCAACCGGTTTTACGGAACTCCACATCGTCCCCGTAATTGATGGCGCCCAAAAAGCGCTCCTCGGTTTCCAGCCATTTTGCATCGAGCATGTCGGCCGTTAATTCACCCTCGCTCTCGTCATAGGTATAAACCCAGTGTTGGAACGCATCAACCGTTGCCATGTATGGCAAAAACATCATTTCTGTGCGCAAGTGTTCTAAAAATGCACGAGCCGCATCTTTGTCGTTGTAGTACCCACCAAACTTTTTGCTCAAATAAGGAGCCGCCAGCTTTTCCATACTCATCGAAGCCACTTCACAAAATTCAAGTGGAGCAGACTCTTGCCACGTCAACGGCTGAGTTCCTTCGTAATCATGAAAAGCGTGTCCAGCTTCATGCAACAGAGTTTGAACCGTGTCATGACTCCCAATGCCGTTCATAAAAATGAATGCTTTCCCTTGCTGAGGCATGCGGGCGCAGTAGCCACCCATCGCTTTACCGGCACGAGATTCAAGATCGAGCAGGCTGTGCTCCGCCATATCAGCAAAGTGCCGGCCGAGTGTTTCATCTAGCTGGCTAAAAATATTAACGCCGCCCTGAATCAGCTCGTCCTCAGTTTGATACGGTTTTAGCGGGGGCAACTCTTCAGCTTGAATTGACATGCCGCGCTCTGGAAGCCAGTCCCACGGCCGGATGTCGTCTAGTTGGCGACCTGCTTTTATCTTTTCAAGTTGCTCATTCACAATCGGCACAATCGTCTTTTCAATCGCCTCGTGAAAGCTCAAACAGTCGGCCGGGCCGTAGGCAAAGCGCCCCATTTCTCTAAACCGGAATGATCGGTAGTCGGAAAACCCTGCATTTTTCGCCTTTTGTTTCCGAAGTTTTAACAACTTTAGATAGATAGAATTAAGCTCATCGCGCACTCCCATCCAGCCATCTTTCATAGCTCGCCAAGCCTTTTCTCGAACCGCACGATCTTCGTCCTGCAGATAAACAGAGATCTGGCTCATGTTTAGCTTTTCCCCATCCCAATCGATTTCGATGCCACCAGTGGCTTGATCATACTGGTTGGTTAGCTTCGTAACTTCCGTGTTGATCGGAATATTCTCTTCACGAAACAGGTCAGCTTCATTGCGCATGTTACGTAATACCAAAGCGATCTCATCATAAGCATAGCCACTTTCTAATAGCCGAACCTTTAAATCCTGATCAGCTTGGGTCAGCTTGGGTTGAAGATTTTCTACCAACTGCATATATCTGTCGCGATAAGCTTCGTTGGTGGTATCAAGTGTTGTGTTGATGTATGCCTGAGTCCCGATCTCTTCCAACAAACGGCTCATGTCTGACCAATCTTTAAGCCACGCTTTTGTAGATTCATCAGTTAGTGGTCGTTTATTTAATTCTTCAAAATAGGGTTTGTAGGTGTCCCAGCTGTCTGTATCACCTTTTTGTAGCTCTTCTAAATCAAAATTTAACATGGCAAAATGTTCCGTTAGGCAAAGTTAGGTAAAAAAAAACCCCCTGCCACAGGGGGTTATGTGATTATCTATCACTAGAGGCGACGACCGGATTCGAACCGGTGATGAAGCTTTTGCAGAGCCT
>JAHDGV010000877.1 GCA_020631655.1 Chloroflexota bacterium
GAAGACGGAAGCGGAATACAAAGCGTGGCGAGCGAGCCAGAAAGATTTGCTTTGAAAATATGTTGCAGGTGGCGTAGGGGTTAGGCATTCGCATGGCGATTTTTAAACATGAAAACAATTCACAGCGAATGTCTCACCCCGAATTGATAAAACCACAGCCGGGGCAAGACATTCACAGTCACGCTCGCAATGATTCATTAGGTTCAATGTGAACGCCTGGCCCCTACGTGAGAAATTGATTGCAAAAATAGGACGAAAAAATGGAACTTTCATTTAGATGGTACGGAGAAACCGACCAAATAACGCTTCAGCAGATTAGCCAGATCCCGGGAATGAAGGGGATCGTTACCGCTTTGTTTGACGTGCCGGCCGGGGTGTTGTGGCCCGAAGATCGATTGGCAGACATTGTGGCCCAAATCGAATCACATGGGATGACCTTGAATGTGGTTGAAAGCTTGCCGGTGCATGAAGACATCAAGCTCGGCCGCCCCAATCGTGATGAATTGATCGACGTGTATCGACAAAATATCGGCCGATTGGGAGCCGTGGGTGTCAGTGTCATTTGCTACAACTTTATGCCACTGTTTGACTGGTTCCGCACAGACTTGGCCTTTGACCTGCCAGACGGCTCAAACGCCCTGCTTTACGATCACACCCAGCTCGACAATTCGCTCGACCCGTGGGAAGCGGAACTGCCCGCCTATTTTCCGCTAGACGAAAGCCCAGACGATTTGAAAGAGGCGTATAAAACAACCGCCGAAGACGATCTGTGGAACAACCTGAAATACTTTTTGGACGGCGTTTGCGATGCTGCTCAGGCGGCCGGTGTACAGATGGCGCTCCATCCAGACGATCCCCCGTGGTCGATCTTTGGTCTGCCCCGCATCATCAAAGATGAAGCATCGCTGGCGAAAGTTTTGGAGATCAATACCAATCCGGCCAACGGGCTAACCTTTTGCACCGGCTCGATGGGTGCCAATCGGACCAATGATCTGCCGAAAATGATCCGCAAGTTTGGAGATCGAATTTATTTTGCTCACTGCCGTAATGTGAAGCATGTGGGTGACAAACATTTCCACGAAGTGGCTCATCCCCCGTCATACGGAGACGTTGATATGGTTGCAGTGATGGCCGCATTTGCTGAGATCGGCTTTACGGGGCCTCTGCGACCCGATCACGGCCGGATGATTTGGGGCGAAACCGGTATCCCGGGCTACGGCCTTTATGATCGTGCCATCGGTGCGAATTATCTGCTTGGGCTGTGGGATGGAATTAGTAAGAAGTAAAAAGTAGGAAGTGGAAAGTATGAAGTAGGAAGACCTCTTACTTCACACTTTCTACTTTCCACTTAAACCTTTTAATTTGGAGAATTTGAAATATGAATAGCATACTAACCCGTTTGGGAAATATCGGGATTATTCCCGTAGTAGCGATAGAAGATGCGGCCGATGCGGTCGCGCTGGGCGGGGCCTTGATGGCCGGTAATCTGCCCTGTGCTGAGATTACCTTTCGCACAGCGGCAGCGGCCGAAGCGATTGAAAAAATGGCGGCTGCGCACCCTGATATGTGCGTGGGTG
>JAHDGV010000878.1 GCA_020631655.1 Chloroflexota bacterium
TGACCAAAAAAGATGGCTTCATCCCGGCCGCAACCGCAATCTCTTTCTGCGATGCATCTGGATTATTGGCCACAAACTCCAGAACCAATCCTTCTTTTGTGGTCAGGTCGATTTCTGAGAAATGAGCCATGGCTAATTTGGTGGTGCGGGCGAAGACAAAATAAGCCAAGTAGCCTACTATTTTTTGGGCGTAGCTGTAGTTAAACCGTTTTGAGTTAATGATCAAACCTCTAATCGTTACTTAGTTAATCGTTAATTAATGAACTATTTTAGAAAGTTTAATTGCTGTAACGGGATTATGCAAGCGTAAGTGTGAGGGGAAGAATTGTAATCTTTACCAAGAGCGCTTGATCTTTCAGGATGTTAGGCCGGATTGCCTTTACCAAATGTGGGAGAGGGCTAGGATGAGGGTTTTAAAGCTAGTCCGTGACTAAAAGATAAACTGGATCGCTTTTTCTAAATCAGACTTAAAATCAGGAGGAAAATCGTGGCCCGCTATGCTGAGCCGATTAAATTGAACCTCGATCGAATACTCTTCAAACAGGTCAAGTAGACGCTCAACATCGTTCCCAGAACGCTCCATATCATAATCTGAATAAAATAGAGCCCCACGTAACCCGGCCGGAGCCTGCTCCATCAGCGGCCGCCAATACTCTCTTGGTTTGTTGAAATATTGCCCCCCTGTCCCTACCAAAATAAATCCCTTGGCACCGATCTTCCCCTCGAGTGCTAAGTGCAGTGCAACCTGCCCTCCAGATGAAAATCCACACACCAAAATCTGGTCGGGATCGATTAGATAACCGTTTTGAATCTGTTCCAGCTGGTCATAAACCACACGTTTTGAATGGTCAATTTCCATCCACCAGTGCTGTTTGTGGCCGATTATGTTGGGTGAGTTTGGATGGGTTGTGAGCCAACCTAGCTCCTCGGCCGGAGCCCACTTTTCGGCCGAATGTTCAGCATGTAGTCCGCCGCCGTGCAGGCCGATTAACAACGGACTAGCTGTCTCATTAGGGGGATGGCTTGTGATTGGCTTCCAGTGGTCAGACTCCCAATACGCTTTTTCGCACGCTTCCAGTCGGGTCAACAAAGCCTGAAACTTTGCGTCGTCTCTAAAGTCTGCAAAAAGATTAAACTGGTTGATCATCCATGGCGAAATCCATGTTTGATCGTCAATAGCGGCCGTGAGCAGCTCGATCGTTTGATCGAGCCGCCCCATCCGCCAAGGTAAAGTCAAATAACAATAGATCAAATACCCATCGTCAAATTTCTCTAAATAGGTGCTACAAAGCTCAAAGGCTAGCTGATACTGTTGCTTTGCAGTTAGATCGTTAATGACCTTATGTAGCTCATGGATGTGTAGAGATTCCATCTAAAAATCACAGTTATCTGGATGCGGGCCGTTCCGTTCGTTGCGGTCTAACCCATCGATGGCCGACATTTCTGCGGCCGATAGCTCAAAGTCAAAGATTGAACCGTTCTCGGCGATGCGGTGCGGTTTTACCGACTTTGGGATGATAACGATCTCATGTTGCCAGTGCCAGCGCAAGATCACCTGCGCCACCGTTTTGCTG
>JAHDGV010000879.1 GCA_020631655.1 Chloroflexota bacterium
GTCACCGACCGATTTTTCGCAATCAGACACTGTTCCGATCGGTCATGTGACAGGGAGATTAGCTCACATACTCTAACTTTGAACTCAAGATAAGAAAGAAAACCTCCGAGGTCTTCGTCGAGCAACCAAGTAACATGAGTTGCTTAACTCAGGACCAAATGGAGTAGCCCGATGATGGCCCCACCAAAAATCCAGAACCGTGAAAACCAATCATTAAATTTTATGAGGGGATGATTGCGCAAAAGCCAATGGACCAGCCCGTGGGCGATAAGAAAAATATCGGCCCAAAACTGAAAAGATGGAGACTGCCACACCCAAATGATCCAGACGGCTAACGGAACGTGGAGGGCGGTAAAGATTTGATAGGCTGCACGGTCTGCGATGGGGATTTTTGCGAAAAAGAAGCGCCATTCATGGTTCTGAATCGCATCCAGCTCGTGGCCGATGATGAGGAAGCAGAGGCCGGTTAAAAATAGAAGATCAAGCATCATAGGAGTTTTCCTTTTGTGTTATTTAGTTGATCTTTACTGTACTCCGGCCGCCATGCTTTTGGTATGAAAAGTTGTGCTAGTTCATGCCAATTTGCCTGAAAATTCGGTCTGCAATCCAAACACCAGCGACGATGGCAACTGTGGTTAGAATGCTTCCCCACGATAAAAGGGAAACACCCACCATCGAGTGGCCCAAATTGCATCCACCGGCAATACCTGCACCAACCCCCATAAACAGCCCCCCGGCCGCCAGCTCTGTGTACCGCTTCATGTCTTCGCCACGCACCCACAAGGTGCCAGAAGTGTAGGCGGCGATCAACGCACCCGGCACGATGGCAAACAGGGTCAGCGGAATCCAGCCTAGAGCGGTGCCACCCCGGCCGGTAGCCGCTTCGAACAGGCCGGTTGGGACGCGTGACGTGCCATACGAGTAGTCTGCACCTGCAAAATCAGCCACAAGCCATGCGATGCTCAGCATCAGCCCCATGGCGATGCCTAGCGGGAGCCAGCTCCACAATTTGCCTCGATCATTTTGTGGTGAGTTGTAGAGGTAGTAAATAGCTCCGGCCGCTAGCAAAATTAAAAGGATAGGGCCAAAAATCCCCAACGTGTTACCAACTGTGGCACTGACCCCTTCAACCTGAATAGGGTTGCTATTGAGGCTGTCGCGTAATCCGGAGAGCGGCCCAAGGTAGGTCAAAATATCCCCGATAAACCAAGTGGTTAGGGCGACCAAAACCCCCAGCATTCCGTGCCCCAGCTTGTAAAAAATGCCGGTGATACAGGATTTGGCAACAACCATGCCAACCCCAAAAATCAGTCCGCCGACTAAATTTGCTCGCCAAGCGAGGGGGGCAATCCACGGCTCAATCCATCCTAGAAAAATAAACAGTTGCACCAGCGGTACGCTGATTAAAAGTAAAACAAGGTAGGCCCGAAAAAGATCGGGATTGCTCGGCCGACGAAGCAGGTTGCGCCATGTGCTGTGAAAACACATGTCTCCCCGTTCGATTACGTAGCCAAGCCCCATGCCGGTTAAAATTGCAAGTAAAGTCGCCATCATATAGTTTTATCAGATGGGGT
>JAHDGV010000880.1 GCA_020631655.1 Chloroflexota bacterium
CTGATAAAGTAGATTTTGAATTGCCTGCTCCGGTCAGCGGAACACTCACCTCCATTCTTGTGCAACAGGGTGAAATTGCCAGAGTCGATCAACCCTTAGGTGAGCTAGCACCTTCAGGTACCACGAATACGCCTGCGCCGGAAGCGCCAAAGCCAGAATCAAAGCCGGTGGCCGAAACGAAAGCCCAGGCCCGAGACATCAGAGCCTCCCCCATTGCCAAACGGTTGGCGCGCGAAAATGGGATTGATTTGGCTCAGGTGATCGGCACGGGCAAAGAAGGGCGCATTTCGGAAAAAGATATTCTAGCTTTTATTGATGCCCAGTCAGCACCAGCGCAACCGCCTGCCCCCAAAGTTGAAAAACAGGACATTGTTGCCTCTCCAGTTGCCAAACGCATCGCAAAAGAAAATGGGATTGATTTGAGTGATGTTCCGGGTGCTGGTGAACGACGGCTTTCACAAAAAGATGTGCTGGCTTACATTGAATCGCAGGGTGCAAGTTCGCAGGGCTCAGCGGCCGCACCTGCACCAAATCAAACGATCCCGATGGCAGGCATGCGAGCCACCATCGCCCAACGGATGCATCAAAGCTTGCAGGAGATGGCTCAGCTGACACTCCATACTGAGGTTGATGTGACCGATATGGTTGCGCTCAGAACTCGGCTCAAAGAGACTCAGCCGATCACCTACACCGACTTACTGATTAAGGCGAGTGTTTTGGCACTGCAGGCTCATCCACACATCAATGCGACTCTGAAAGGTGACAGCATTCATCTTTTACCAGAGATCAATATCGGGATTGCTGTGGCGTTGGAGAGCGGTCTGATTGTCCCTAACATCAAAAACGCCAACCAGAAGTCGCTGGCTGATCTATGCCAAGATCGACGCAAATTGGTAGAAAAATCAAGAAACAATCAGCTGTCAGCCTCCGACTACACGGGCGGCACGTTTACGATTACCAATCTAGGGACCTATGATATTGATGGATTCACCCCGATCATCAATCCGCCAGAGATTGCGATTTTGGGCGTCGGCCGGATTGTGGAGAAAGTGGTGGTGCATGCAGGCAAAGTGGCTCAGCGTTCAATGATGATCTTGAGTCTCTCGTTTGATCATCGGTTGGTTGATGGGGCTCCGGCGGCCGCATTTTTGAAATCGATCAAAGAGAATTTGGAAAACCCGGCCGGTTTGAAATGAGAAAATTTCCCCCTCATCCGTCCCTCTCGGGACGACTTCTCCCCAAGAGGAGAAGATTTTATGCCGCTCAATTAACAAAAATGCTTCGAAATCGGCGGATCAAGCTCCCTCTCCCAAATTTGGGAGAGGGGCTGAGCAACGCTCAGCTTAAGCCCAACAAGGTTGGGCCGGTTGGAGGTGAGGGTTTACCGGCGGATCTATGCTAACAAAATCTTTGGTCCCTTAAACACAAAAAGGCCTCACATGGCGGATGATTTTCCACAATGTGAGGCCTTTATTTTTTGGCTGACCTAATCAGCCGATTTTAACTATTTTGGCTCAACAAAAGCCGCAAACGTCTGCAAATCTATTTTGTCATTGCGGACAATAAACGTGT
>JAHDGV010000881.1 GCA_020631655.1 Chloroflexota bacterium
GGGTCATCCACAACCGGCGATCGGTCTTTTCTACGATGTACTCTTTGTCGATCACATCGTAGAAGCTAGGCCAGCCTGTGCCGCTGTCAAATTTCTCTTTCGAGCTAAACAGCGGCTCGCCAGATACGATATCGACGTAAATTCCAGCCGCCTTGTTATTGTTATACGGATGCGTAAATGCCCGCTCTGTCCCCTCTTTCTGGGTCACGTAATATTGCTCATCGGTCAGCTTCGCTTTAATTTCAGCATCAGATGGTTTTGTATATTTGGTCATGTTGTACCTCCAACAGCGATCCTAGTGATCGCTATTATTTACTCTAATAAAATCGATTGGCACTCATTTAGACTATCTAGAATTAAGATACTTACTAGCTCGTGGAGCGAGTTTATTTATCTGTAATAGTCGTCATTTACACACATAGTTATACGTTAAATTCGGCCGCTTTAGATTCAATCAGATCGGCCAATTGCTTCATAAAAACAGCGTCTGTATTCAGGGCGGGAGGCCGTTCCAGACGGACCCCATGCTCTTGGGCCGCATCTTGCGCTTCGATGTCAATATCGAACAAAATCTCAACGTGATCACACACAAATCCAACCGGGATGCTGACAATGTTTTTGATCCCTTTTTCGGCCAATTCAGGGACATAATCTTCAAGCTGTGGTCCGAGCCACGGTTCGGGTGAACGGCCGGCCGATTGATAGCTCCACGACCATTGATCTTCGCTCAAGCCTGCTTTTTCAGCGACCAAGCTGGCGGTTTCACGCAGTTGGGTGTCATATGGATCCCCTTCTTTGATGATACGGACTGGCAGTGAGTGAGCACTGAAAACGACGTGTACATCTTCGCGCTCGGCCGCATCCCACCGGTTTAGCCCTTCGTGAACCCGCTCGGCCAGCGGGTCGATGAGGCCGGGTACGTCATGATAGCTATCGATATTTTTAAAATCGATTTCACCCCTGTACATCTCCAAGCCTGATTTGATTTTCTTTTGGTATTTGGCGATGCTCATCGAGCTAAAATGAGGAGCCAGCACCATGCTTACCGCCTGTGTAATGCCATCAGCAATCATTTGCCCAACCACTTCCTCGATCCAAGGTGCCCAGTGGCGCATGCCCAAGTAAACCTGATATTTTTCAGGATCAAGATGGGTTTTAATCGCATCGATCTGCTGGATCGTAAATTCGAGCAGGGGTGATTTGCCCCCGATTTTGCTGTAGTTGTTTGTGATTTCGTCAAGCACGGCCGGGGTAGTTGGTCGGCCGGTGCGGATATCGGCCAAATAGCCGGGGATTTCATCGAGTGATTCAGGGCCACCATAGGCCATGATTAGAACACCAATCTTTTCAGTCATAAGGTTTGGTACATTGTCTATAAAATCGTAAACGGTTCTCGGAAGATGTCATTCCTGCGCAGGCAGGAATCCAGCGCCAAATCTAGCACTAGATACCCGCCTTCGCGGGTATGACGGGTCTTTGATGAATCTAAAAAACTTTATGGACTATGTATTTGTTGGTTGAAAAACCGTTTACAGTCAGTAAACGGTTAAATAGATAAAGTCAGCAGGT
>JAHDGV010000004.1:0-47560 GCA_020631655.1 Chloroflexota bacterium
AAATATTCCGGCCGATTTTTTGGCATCTAAAATCAGGATGAACACAGAACTCAGAACCGTAATAAAACTTCCCGGCCGGATCATGATTTTTAACGCACAGCTCGCCTAAAACCTCACTTTCAGTTTCGGGCAAGTTTCGCCAGTCTAAATCGGTGAAGATGCCTGTTCCAAATCCCACAACCACTTCCCGCCTGCCGGCAAGCAGCCCAACAATCGATCCTTCTGCAAAGATATCTGCCATTAGCTCTAAATCTTCAGGCACATACCTATCATCATCCGTCATATCAGGAAAACAGGAGTTGATCAAATTGGCGACTGGCTCTGCCAAGTCGTAAGTTAAAGTGGTGTACCTGATTTCCATCGTCTCTAGCCAGCATCTTCCGGGGTCCAAAGGATTAATGCGGCCCAATTGTCTGACCGTGGATAGGTGAAAAAATCTTTAATCGGCCGAATAATTTTAAAGCCGTTGCGCATCTGCATCGACAACGTAGGGTCAAACACCTCTCCAGCTTTCACCAAATCTAAGTAAGCATGCACGTCAGTGTTGTGTTTAAATTTTTCGTACCCGGGCAACACGGCCGCGGCCGCAAAGCCCACTTTGCTATGCTTTACAACAACCGCTTTGCGCCGGTCATAAATCCCCCGGCCAATTCTTTGGCCACGGTAATCGGGATGCACACAAAAATCACTGCCATAGTAAAAATCCCCCTGCGGATCATGCGCTGACTGTCCATCGATTTCGAGCAGTTCATTTTCAGTTAGGGGCAGATTATCAAAATCTAAATTCACAAAGATGCCAGTTCCCATCCCCACCGGCCGATCCCCATCCAGCGCGATAATTGTCCCCTCAGGAAAAACCTCTGCCATCTCCTCTAAATCTTCTTCCCCATATTTATCGATGTCCGGCATGTCTGGAAAACAGATGTCCACTAGGTCAGCCACCGGTTTGCATAAGGCTTGATTGATTATGGTGTATGTAATCATTCGGGTTTCCAGAGAATCAAAGCACCCCAATTGTCTGATTTGGGGTAGGTAAAAAAGTCTTTAATCGGCCGCAACACGCTAAAGCCGTTCCGCATTTGCATAGACAGCGTGGGATCAAAAATCGTATATTCTCGAACCAATTGGATATAGGTATCGATATCCATTCGATGTTTTTCATTTTCGTAGCCGGGCAATACAGACACAGCCGCAAATCCAACCTTCTGATGTTCTGTCACAATCTGTTTGCGCCGCTTATAAATCTGCCTGCCAATCCCCTTCATTCGGTACAGCGGATGAACACAAAACTCTGTGCCAAAGTAATATGAACCCTGCATATCATGTGCAAAGATATTGTCCGTATACAGCAGATCGTTTTCGGTAGGGGGCAAGTTGTCTAAATCCAAATCGAGAAAAACGCCCGTACCAAATCCAACCGGCCGATCATCAACCTGTGCCACAACGCTCCCAGCCGGAAAATGATCAATCAGCTTTAACAGATCTTCCTCAAGATATTTATCTTCGGGCGGCATGTCTGGAAAACAGGCGTCAACCAAATCCGCGACCGGCTGGCACAGCTCAGGAGATAATTTGGTATACGTGACATCTGACATAAAGTTGAGCGTTTTTTGCCCAAAACACTACTTGTTTTCGACTAATTTCCCATACGCATCCGGCCGACGTTGATTCAGCAACGGGAACAAATAGCGCCACTGTTCAAACAATTTTGAATCGAGTTCAGCAACCAAAACTTCTGTGGTATCGCGTCCCGCTTGGGCGATAATGTTGCCCATCGGATCACAGATAAAGCTACTGCCATAAAACTCAACCCCTTCTTGACCGGTACGGTTGGCGGCCGCAATGTACACCCCATTAGCGATGGCTTGCCCGCGCATCACCGTTTGCCATGCTTCGGCCGTGTCTAATTCCGGGGCTTCTGGCTCAGATCCAATCGCGGTAGGGTAAAAGATAAATTCTGCACCATTTAGCGCACAAATTCGAGACATTTCAGGGAACCATTGGTCATAGCAAGTTGGAATTGCCGTCTTTAATCCGGCCAAATCATGGATCGGATACTCGTTGTTGCCATTAAAATAGTAATCTTCGTAGTATCCAGCCCCCTGCGGAATATGAACTTTGCGGGTAAAGCCAATCAGATTGCCATCTGGGCCGCTTACAGTTGCCGTATCCCAATAATTGCCTTCGTCATCTTTTTCATAGATGGAACCGATCAAGATAACTTTGTTTTCTTGTGCCAGCCGATTAAACACAGTCACACTTTCCCCGTCGTGCAACGATTCAGCCCGCTCAAAATTGACATCGTCTTTCACGCTGGCAAAGTAAGGGCACAGGGTAAATTCTTGCAGGCAGACAATCTGGGCACCTTTTTCGGCCGCGTCAGCCACCAATCCCTCAAGCTTTTTAATCATATCCGGCCGATTTCCGGCCCAATCTGTTTGGATAATTCCGATCTTTGTATTTTCCATAAATTGCCCCGTAGGGGCGTAGCGCGCTACGCCCAGGGTCCAGCGCGCTGGACCCCTACATTAAATTTTTCCCCATGACCGACATCAATTCAAATGCGAGATTCGCACCCAAAATCGCGGTGATCGCTCCGTGGTCGTAATGTGGGTTAACCTCAACCAAATCAGCTCCAATCACGTTTAATCCAGCCAAGCCGCGCACCATGTGTAGCATTTGGAAGCTGGTAAAACCGCCCACTTCGGGCGTGCCAGTGCCGGGGGCATATGCCGGATCAATCGAGTCGATGTCAAGCGTGACATACACCGGCCGGTCACCTACTTTTTGGCGGATGTGATCCACAATGGCGCTGGTCCCCATCTCAAAGCATTTTTCAATCGTCAGTACATCAGCCCCTAAATCTTCAGCCTCTTTAAGTTCACCTTCGTTTGATTGCGGACCACGAATGCCAACCTGCACATACGCACTTGTATCCACAAAGCCATCCCGTATCGCCAGATGAAACGGAGTCCCATGCTCCAGCTGTGGGATCACCTGATAGCAGTCGGTATGTGAATCAAAGTGGACGAGGGCTACCGGCCCAAATTTTTCGGCATGAGCGCGCAAAAGCGGATAGGTAATCGAGTGATCCCCTCCCAGCGACATCACACGTACATCTTGCTTTAAAAGCTCCAAAACCCCGGCCGTGATCGCATCGGCCGACCGATCGATATTTGTAGGATCGCACTCAATATCACCATAATCGATAAAGTTCACATCTTTGGTGGGCCAAATGCCGACATGCCGGTTATACCCCCACAGTTGCTTTGAGTTTTCGCGGATGCTACCGGGCCCATGCCGCGTGCCACTGCGCCAGCTGACCGCGCCGCTATCAAAGGGAATACCCACCACGGCCATATCTACATCGGTTAAATCACGCGTATGCTTGGCATGCATGAACGTGGAAATGCCCATGTATGCGGGGATAAATTCTTCTGTCATGAAATGTCTCTCGTAGGGGTCGAAGGGTCCGGAACCAAATTGGCTACGAAGAAATTAACTATTTCCCGGACCCTTCGACCCCTACACCTTAGGCGGCCGCTTTTTCTCGATCACGCAAAATCTGCATCGAGGCGAGCTTGCCAGGTGCGCCGATCACACAGCCACCAGGATGGGTCCCTGAGCCGCACTGGTAATACCCTTTGATCGGGGTGCGATATTGGTTCCAGCCAGGTGCAGGACGGCTGAAAAACAGCTGATCTGCGAACAGTTCCCCATGGAAAATATTCCCTTCAGCAATGCCCACAATCCGCTCAATATCAAGCGGGGTCACCACTTCACGGTGTTCAACCAGATCATTAAATCCAGGGAAGAACGAGTTGAGCGTCTCTTGAACCGCGTCTCCCAAATTGTCCCGTTCCGTGTCCCAATCGCTATCTTTTAGATGATAAGGGGCCCACATCACAAAGTTAGACATGATGTGTTTGCCCGGCGGGGTCATGTCAGGATCAATGGTTGATTGAATACAGCCATCGATAAACGGCCGACGGCTAAAACGTCCTTCCTGTGCATCGGCAAACGCCTCTTCAAGGTAATCAAACGTTGGACCCACATTCAAAAAGCCACGGAATATTTCGGAAGAATATTCGTGGTTTGGATGTTTGGGCACGTCACTCAGCACAAAGTTCACTTTGGCCGCTGATCCTTGGAATTTAAAGTCTTCGATGTGTTTGACCAGATCTTCTGGCAGTTCGGCCGGATCGACCAAGCGCAAAAATGTATTGCGTGGGTCAAGGGCCGACACAACAATATCTGCGTAGATTTCTTCACCGCTTGAGAGCTTCACACCAATGGCAGCACCATCTTTGCGCAATACCTCATCCACACCGGCGTCACACAGTATGGTGCCACCAAACGCCTCAAACGCGCGGCCGAGACATTGGGTAAAACCACCGTTCCCCCCTTTGTGGAAACCCCATTCGCCAAAGATGCCGTCATACTCACCCATTTTGTGGAAGAGCCAAACCATCCCGCTTTCTTTTGAGCGGGGGCCGCACATGCTACCGATAATGGCACTTGAAGCCAGCATTCCTTTGACAAGATCGTTTTCAAAATACTCGTCTAACACCTCGGCGATGCTACTGGTCCACAGTTTTTGCACCATGTCCTGCACATCGGGCGGCATCCCTTCCATAATGGCGTGGAATTCAGCCATCCGCTCAAGTTCTTCTGGCTCTTGGCTTTGGGGATTGGGCGGGATCATATCAACCAGCGGTTTTAGGGCGTGGCAAACCCGATCCATGATGTGGCCAAAGTCGTGCATCGCTTCCGCATCTTCCAAAGATAGCTTGGCAATCTCGTGATAATTTTCGTAGCTGTCAGCACCCAATTTCAAGAATCGGCCGTCTTCAGCCGGATGGAAGTGGTTGGGCATCGGCAAGGTCATCATGCCGTGTTCCGGCAGATTCAGCTCTTGACAAATGTCCGGCCGGATCAGGCTCAACGCGTACGAGAAGGTCGTAAATTTATAGCCGGGCAACAGCTCTTCGGTAACAGCGGCACCACCGACATACGGCCGTCGCTCAAGGACTAGCGTGTTGAGTCCCGCTTTGGCCAAATAACCAGCGTTCACAAGTCCGTTGTGTCCGCCTCCGATTACGATTGCATCATATTTTTTCATTTGAACTCTCAGTCCATTAACTATTCAGAATTAATTGTTCTTTATTAATTATTTTCGGCCGAGCGTTAAGCCAAAATCAAATCACTCGCCAAGCCCCGCTTGAAATAATTAATAAGGAATAATCAACAAAAAATAATTAACGGGTCTATTCTCTAGCCGTCTTCCGCGCCGGATTAAAGAACGGCAATTCAGCCACACGAGCTTTTACATTCACGCTTCGGCGAATAATACTCAACTCTAAATCTACTTCTGTCCCGGGTTCACACAGTTCAAGCGGCAGTTTTGCGATAGCGATGTGACTGCGCAACAGAGACGAGTACATCATACAGGTCGCATATCCACCGTATTCCCACGGGGTGTCGCTAATCTTGTAGATGTTCATCGTCCCTTCGTTAAACACCCCCTCAAGCGGAGGCATAATGCCCGCCTCACGATGTTTTTCTTGATAATCGTACCAATCGATAATGAGACCAACCGTGTTGTGGCGGCTGGTCCTGTTGGCGATTTCAGCCTCGATCGCTTCCCGGCCGATGAAAGCCCGATCATCTTTTGCCAGATTCTTGAACATCCAGCCCCAGCCCAGCTCATGCGCCGTGTCCTGTTGTGCGTCGGTCCATGCATAGCGAGACGAGTAGAAGTCAACATCAAGCAAAAGCAAGCCAGCCTCGATGCGAGCCATTTTCAGGGCGTGTAACCCCATGGGGGTGATGTTGTAGCCGCTTCCGGCCGACATTAGTGCATCCCACACCGCCACACAGCTGTCTTTTGGAACCCAAAGTTCATAACCAAGATCCCCCGTGTAGCCGGTGCGCGAAATCACCACAGAGTGGCCGTCTAGTTTGGTGTGTGCCAACCGGAAAAAGCCAACACCGTTTAGATCGCTGGTTAGCTCTTGTAAAATTTCGAGTGATTTTGGACCCTGCAACGCCAAAATACCATAGTCGGTTGTAATGTCATCAATTTGAACATCAAACCCTTTTTTGCGGGCGATTTGTCTAAAGTAGCGCAGGTTAGGCTCGGCCGCGGTGAGCCAATATTCTCCCACGCTCACATGCATAATAACCCCATCTTCAACCACATAACCGGCATCATCACACCAAACGGTGTACTGTGCTCGGCCGGGTTTGCACTTGCGGATATCCCGTGCCATGGCATGCATTAAGAATGCTTCGGCATCGGGTCCGCTAAATTTATATTTAAACAGGGGAGATGTATCTAACAATCCGGCCGAATTACGCACCGAATAGTATTCTGAAATTTCAGAGTGTTGATATTGAGGAGCCACTAAATAGCCGGCCCAGTTCTCCCAGATCTGGGGGTGATTGAGCGGTCCTGTCCGCGGGTGAAAAGGTGTTGTTTTGGGCATTAGAGAAAAGAGTAGAGAGAAAAGAGTAGAGAGGAAAACACAAGTCTCTCCTCTCTATCTCTCATCTCTTGTCTTACATTAGTTGCCAGCTTTAACAGCGGTCCAGAGCTCGTCGTATGCTTGAGCACCTTCGTCGCTAGCTTCGGTTAACCAGTAAAGTTTTTCTTGAACATCAGCTGGTGGATAGATCGATGGATCTTCCAAAATTTCCGGCAAGATAAATTCTTCGGCCGCTTTATTAGGGCTACCGTAGTACACGTAGTTGGTGATTGCCGCACCGTTCTCAGCGTCGAGCAAGAAGTTCATGAAATGAACGGCCGTGTCATAACGCTCGCTGGTTGCCGTGATACAGATGTTATCCAACCATTTAACCGCACCCTCTTCAGGGATTGAGTAGTACCAGTTGCCATCTTCAGCTTCGTCATCATAGGTTTCGTAGTATGCCTGGGCAACACCACCGCTCCAGCCGTGGCTCAAAACCACTTCATCTGGCACCAACAGGGTAGATGGGTAGTCTTCACTGTTAAACGTTTTCCAGAACGGTTTAGCCGCCAACATGACTTCAAGCATCTGATCCATTTCGGCCGGATCAGTTGTATTAGCATCAAAGCCCAAGTAAATCGCGGCCGCCGCTGAGAGCTCACGTGGGTCGTTCAAAACGTTTACGCCACCATCAGCGAACTCAGCCAAATATTCTGGATCAAACAGGTATTTCCAGCTGGTTGGTTCGTTGGCTTCAAAATATTCGTTGCCCGCACGGTAACCAATTCCGGTTGTACCCCATTGGTAAGGCACGCAGTGTTTGTTGTCTGGGTCAAACGGCGCATTCATAAACTGCGGGTCCATGTTGCCGATGTTTGACATCGTGCTGACATCGATTTCAGCCAGCAAGCCCTGATCGATCATGATCGAAACCATGTAGTCAGATGGGAAGATGACATCATAGCCCTCTGCACCTGCATTGAGTTTTGCCAGCAGGTCTTCGTTAGACGCGTAGGTGTCATAAATAATTTTGACCCCGTGCTCTTCTTCGTATTGTGTGAGCAATTCTTCGTCGATGTAATCGGCCCAGTTATAAACACTGAGTTCGGCCGCGAGCTCCCCATCACCGCCACCAGCACCAGCTTCTGGCCCACCACCGGGGCCGCCGGGTCCGCCACCACATGCTGCTAAAGCAAAAGCGGCGATCAATGTTGTGAACAAGATAAACTTTTTCAACATGATTCTTCTCCTTTGAATATTGTCGATATAAAAAACGTGTTGCGTGGTACGTAGCAGTTGATTCGATCCCAACCAATACGCAATACGCATCACGGTTTTAACATTTTTAATTGGGCTATTACCCAATCATGATCACGTCCGGCGCTGGATCATGAGCGAGATGATCACCAACAAGGTTGATCCCATAAACATCAGCGTCGAGATCACATTTACCTCTGGTGAAGCGCCAAAGCGAATTTTTGAAAAGATTAAAACGGGGAGTGTGGTTGAACCGGGGCCTGCCATGAAGAAGGTGATCACAAAGTCATCCAGCGACAGGGTAAACGCAAGCAGTGCACCTGCAACGATTCCGGGGAGCAAGAGCGGCACGGTGATGCGTCTAAACGTCTCCCAAGGATTTGCTCCAAGATCGGCCGCCGCCTCTTCAAGCGAAGCATCCATATCGGCAAGACGTGCCCGTACTACAATCGCTACAAACGCAATGTTGAACGCAACGTGGGCGATCAAAATTGTATATCGGCTCAAACTAATCCCCAAAATCACAAAGAACAAAAGCGTGGACAGCGCCATCACAATATCAGGGATGATGATTGGCAGATACAAAATCGCATCGTAGGTGGCTTTGCCCCAGAACTTAAAGCGTTCCATGGCGATGGCGGTTAGCGTGCCTAAAATTGTGCTGATTACCGTGGACCAGAATGCGACCCACATGCTAACGCTAAAGGCGTTGCGTACCGACTCATCGTTAAACACTTCTGTATACCAACGTGTGCTAAACCCGGTCCAAACGCTGGCAAAACGATTGTCGTTGAAGGAATAGACGATCAAGATAATGATGGGCAGGTAGAGGAAGATAAACATCCCGATTGCTAACCAAGAGAGCGCCCGTTCGTTAAACGATTTTCGGATTTTATTGCGGGGGGTGATTGTTGTTGCCGCCATTATTCTCTTGCACCTCCCACCCGGAAGTAGATCATGATGGCGAGGAGCATGATGGCCATCATCAAGAAGCCGATGGCGGAGCCGAAGGGCCAATCACGCGCTGTCATAAACTGCTGCTGGAGCAAGTTGCCGAGCAAGGCTACTTTTCCGCCACCCAAAATGGCGGGGGTCACGTATGATCCCAGCGAGGGGACAAAGACGATGATGCCGGCCGCCACAATGCCGGGCATCGACAGGGGCAACAGCACGCGAATGGTTGTTTGAAAGCCGCTCGCACCTAAATCTGCGGCCGCTTCTAGCAATGACCAATCAAGTTGTTCAAGATTGCTGTAAATGGGCAACACCACAAAGGGGAAGAAGCCATAAAACAGCCCCATGAACACCGCCCCCTGATTAAACAGCAGGGGCAGTGGCTCGGCCGTGATGCTGGCCAACCACGCAAAAAACCCGCTTGATCCAGCCAGCATTTGCGCCTGCTCGTGCAGGGTAATGGTCCAAATATTATTGATCAGCCCCGTATCACGCAGAAGCAACATCCACGCGTATGTCCGCACCAAAAAGTTGGTCCAAAACGGAATCATGACCAGAAAGATCAAAATGTTGCGCCACTTCTCCGGCTTGCGGGCGATCCAGTAAGCAAACGGATAGCCAAACAGTAGACAAACGATGGTGTTTACCAAAGCTAGCCAAAACGACTTCCAGAAGATCCGCAGATAAATTAGCTGACCGCCAATGCGACTAAAGAAGCGTGCGTAATCATCAAACAGTGATAGAAAGCCATCTTCCAAAATATTGGGGTAGATGATGGTGCCGCGCGGCCCCCGTTCGCTCAGGCTGATGACGAAAACAATCAAGTTTGGCAAAACAAAGAAGATAATGAGCCAAAAGGCGGCCGGATAGTTGATGGCCCACGCCGTTTGGCGGGTCAAGAGCAATAGGATCATCCCAGCTAGAGCAGCAAAAAAGATCGCCCCCATAAATTCATCGGCCGTCCACCAGTAGGCGGTTGCCAAGGCAATCAGGACGACGTTACGTCCGATTGCGGCCGTCTTTGCCCAGCCGATCTCACGTAAAATCGCGCCACCAAGCACCAAGTCAACGGCCGCACCTATCCCATAAAGCAGATAGGGTGTGATGCTAGGGAACTCTGACAGCACCGTTTCAAATTCAAACGGTTCCCAGCCCACAGAGCCAAAGGTGACCCAGCGGACCAATAGCAAGATCCAGAGCAAACCATGGCCCAGCAAAAACCAAGCGGCCGTCCGCATGGTAGGATCCAATCCCGCCGCAAACGATGTTTCATCTTGTTTTAGAGATTCAAAAACTGTAGCCATCTTATTCTGCTAAAACCTGTGCATTGTTGATACGCCACTGAACGTGAACTTCGTCACCTTTGTTAAAGGCGATGTCTTCCGGCCGGCCCAGATTCTGGACGCGCACAAAAAGTTTATCTCCGGTAGGGATCACAACCTGATAGCGGGTATCAGTTCCGATGTAGATGATGTCCCGAATGGTCCCATCGAGAGTAATCGTTTCGCTATCTGTGTTGAGAAACCCGGTTTTAAGCGAAAGAACAATTTTTTCCGGCCGGATAGCGAGTGTTGCCTTATCTCCAACCGCCATTTTGACTTTAGATCGGCCGGCCAGCTTTACATCATCCGATTCAAGCACCGTGCTGTTGCTGTCAGAATCAACGACTGTCCCATCAATAAAGTTTGTTTCACCGATGAAGTCAGCCACAAACCGATTGTTGGGTTGCTCATAAATCTCACGAGCTGGGCCGATTTGTTGCACCTTGCCGTCACTCATCACCGCAATTCGATCCGACATCGTAATCGCTTCTTCTTGGTCATGGGTCACATAAATAAACGTAATCCCCAGCTCTTCTTGAATCTGTTTCAGCTCAAGCTGCATATTTTTGCGAAGCTTCAGGTCAAGGGCTCCCAATGGCTCATCCAAAAGCAAAACTTTTGGCCAATTAACAAGTGCTCGGGCCAAGGCCACACGCTGCTTTTGCCCACCAGACATTTGCGTTGTGCGACGTTCCCCAAAGCCAGACATTTCAACCAACCCTAGAGCGGCATCAACGCGTTTTTTGATTTCATCGGCCGGAACCTTTGCCATTTCTAGCCCAAAGGCGACATTCTTAGCCACAGTCATGTGGGGGAAAAGCGCATAACTTTGAAAGACGGTATTCACCGGCCGGCGATAGGCGGGAACCCCAGCAACAGGCTGCCCCATAATCGAGATTTGCCCCATCGTAGGCTGTTCAAAACCGGCGATCAGGCGTAATGTCGTAGTTTTCCCACATCCACTGGGACCCAGCAGAGAGAAAAATTCCCCGTCTTTAATATCAATCGAGATATTATCAACGGCAACCACATCCCCGAATGCTTTGGTTACATCTGTGATCTGAACTGCAGATGACATAATTTGCTCGTTAAACTCAACTGGCGTTAAGCTCTTCCTTTTCTTCGTCTACGTGTAAGCTTTTTTCAACGTCTACTTCTTCCAATTTATAAGTATGAAGGACGAGTGTGGAAACGGTTTTTTGCACCCCTTCCACCTTTTGTAATTTATCGCGAATAAAATCGGCCAGATGGTGTCGGTCGCGACAGCGAACCTCTACCATCAAGTCATATTCGCCAGAAACCATCAGCAAATAGCTAACTTCTGGGAACCCTTTAATGGCTTGAGCAGCCCCATCTAAATGAGGTGGAGCAACGGTAACTTGGATGATTGCGGGGGATTCGAAGCCTACTTTGTGTGGATCAACTAAACCGATGATTCGTATCACATCATCTTCAAGCAGTCGCGCGGCCCGTTTGCGCACAGTTCCCTCGGTTACCCCAATTGCACGGGCAATATCGGTGTAGGATTTCCGGCCGTCAGCTTGAAGATGTGAAAGTATTGAACGATCGATTTGGTCTAACATGGCGAATCGGCCGGGATTGTAAGACGAAATTCGGAATTGTCAAACCTTATTTTGCTGAAAACGTAAAAAGGGCTACCCGAGATTCGAGTAGCCCTTTCCGGAGTGAAACACTCTTTCCGGTTAAGTTTTGATAATTAGCAAGTCGCTTTTATGGCTCGATGATCTCAATATCGTCAACCGTGTAGCGAACCGGCAGGTTGCTTTGCGAAGATGCGGTTGTGAAGAAGAAACCAAAACCACCCGGCGCTTGTAATGCTGATTCAGAATCCGTTGCGCTAAACTGCCACTCGGCCGGTTCTGGGTCAGTTACGCGCCACATCTTTACATCAAACGTTGTAGGAGATGTGTCTGTGACCCTGACCTTGATGTTGTAATCGGTATCTGGTGCAAACGAGACATTCGATATCCATTTACGAGGAGCGACCAGGGACCATGAGCCTTCGGCAGACTTTGCCAGACCCATGTACACCGCTCCGCCACCAAATACCCGGAATGAAACTTGGTATCTTGTGGCTGAATCGATGAAGCGAGGTTCGTAAATAAACTCGTGCCACGACTGCGGGGCCGTTTCGATATTTAGCACCATCGTCATTTCAGAGTTGGTTGCACTGCTACCGTCAATAAACGTCCGGAGCTTTTGGCCACCAAACGATAAATCAACCGTTCCTTCTGATCCATCAACGCCAAAATTCGCATTGTTGGCACCTACATATTTGTACAATCCACCCGTCTCAGCACTGCCCCACGATTCTGATTCAGTCCGTGAAAACGAATCGGCCGCGTGAACGTTGCCCTGTGCAGGAACAGTTGGAGTTGGTGATGGGGTTGGCGTTGCTTCAGGAGCCTCAAGTTCTTTCAAGACTTGCAAGTCATCGATTGTAAACAGAACCGGCGGATTTGAAGTAGCTGACGAAATTTGGAAGCGGAATCCAACTGCACCGGGCACCTGCAAAGATGCGGCCGAATCTGTCGTTTCGGCATGCCAAACATCAGGTTGTGCCTCCCCTTCAGCCCAAACGCGGGCTTTTAAGTTGGTTGGATTGGTTGATGAGGTCTGAACCCGAATGTTTAGATAGCTATCTGGCTCAAATGAAACCCCTGGAACCGTTATGTAATTCTCTAGTCGGGACCAAGATCCGTTGTCGTATTTTTCAAAGGCGATCTGAACCAGTCCAGTTGAATAGGTGCGCACGGCCGTTCGATACATTGTGCCTGAACGCACGCGCCGGGTAATTACTTTAACTTCTTGCCAGCTGTTTGTGTCTTTGTCAGATTTGATTTTAAAGGTCAAATCTGAGTCAAGGGCTGAAACGCTCTGCAAAATCGCCTCACGGCCGATGGCTGAGGTTAGCACGATGTCAGCCGCGCCGTCATTCACGTCAAAGTCGTTGGCTGCCGCTGATCCCCAAAGATGGGTATATTCACCACCAACTTCGGCTGATCCCCACTGGTCCGTCTCCGTTCTTGAGAAGGAGTCAAACACCCAATAATCATCTGCGTTTCCAATCGAAGGGGTAGCAGTTGGCGTTGGAGTTGGGAACGTATCACTCACCAAATCAGTAACTGTGTAATCGTCAACCGACATTTGGATTGGCACATTGGTTGTGTTGCCGCCCACTTGGAACTTGAGGCCAACCGATCCAGCCTGTTGTAGAGCTGGCTCAGAATCTGTCGTGGTCAAATTCCACGCTGATGGTTCGTTAGCCGAAGCATCCCAAATCCGCACAGCCAGTTGGGTTGGAGAACTACCTTCTGTTACGACACGGACGTTGTACTCAGTATCAGGCAAAAACGTGAAGTTCGGGATGGTGTAGTTATTCTCAAGACGTTTCCACGAATTATTGACCAATCGGTCAAAGAATAGGGTAACTGACCCGTTGCTGTTGATCCGCACCACCGAGCGATACATGGTAGTGTTATTCATGCGGCGGGTATGAATCTTGACATCCATCCAGCTTGATGGGAGTTTGTCGGCCGAGAATATGAACAGAGTATCGCTATCAAGGGCGGAGACTTCACCAAGGTTGGCTTCGCGCCCCATGCCAGCCGCTGTTAAATTAGCCAACCCTTTTTCCCCATCAACTTCAAACGTCTGATTGGCGGAACTGCCCCAAAGATGGGTATATGCCCCACCAGTGTCTGCACTATTCCAACCAGCGGCCGAAATTCGAGAGAAATCGTCAGAAACATAAACGGTTCCACCGACTGGCGGTGTAGCTGTTGGAGCCACTGTTTGGGTTGCCGTCGCAGTTGGAACGGCCGTATTTGTCGCGGTTGCCGTTGGCGTAGCGGTCTGTGTTGGAGTTGGGGTATTTGTTGCTGTCGCTGTTGGAGTCAGCGTTTGTGTTGCCGTTACCGTTGGAGTCAGCGTTTGAGTAGCAGTTGACGTTGGAGTCAGTGTTTGTGTTGCTGTTGCTGTCGGAACGGCCGTGTTTGTTGCCGTAGCCGTTGGTGTTGGCGCAACCTCACAATCTAGGTTTGGATCATTCCCAACCACGCCACAAAAATCTCCAACAGCTAAAGCCCAATCTGATAGATCCAAGCCGGAAAGCTGTTGATTCTGGTTCGTGAGCGTACCTAGGAGTTTCTCACCCGTGATCGTATTCAGTGCCACATACGGGATAGAACTATCAGACATCCAAGTGAGATCAACTGATACTGAGTCAGCATTTTCTTTGTAAAAAATGGCCAACTCATCAGTCACAGACCGCAAGCAGACCCCGTCGGTCAAGCTGTTGCACCGTTCCATGTCTGCTCGGAAACGAGGAGACATGAAATCTGAGTAAGCCTTTATTTCGGCCGCGTTGGGGTATGCCCGCGAGCCCTCATCATACGATCCACCATCTTGGAACTGCATGTTGCCCCAGATGTTTGCCACACCACCGGCCATAGCTGAATGCCACATGCCTCGGCGTGTTTCTTCGAAGGTGTAATCTTTCACTGTAAAGGCTTGATTAATGCGGAATCTATCTTCAGAAAATGCAGGTTTATTCGGCCGGAAATTGATGGCATTTACATACCAATCGTAATCAGGATTATGCTGTTCATAAGATGCATAGGATAAGACATCGGTGTACTGCATGATTTGGTTTTTAGCGCCGCGGGCACCCAACAAATGGTCCCATCCAGACTTGGTTTCAAAGTAGTTGAACCAAGTCTCAATTTGTGCGGCCGTAGCCCATTCATACACATCATAACCATATCCCATGCTCCATCCGGGCATTGGTCCAAGGCGAGCGGCCAAGTACCGCTGCATCCGTTGATCAATGGTTCCATTGAGTCCCCACTGGGTCGGATTTTGAGTGCGCATATTGTCGCCATACATCCACAAATGGACCACACCGCCATTGGCATATGTGGTTGCAATAATGTCTTCCAGAACCTCAAATGTGTCGATATCTGGATTAGCATTAGCCGCCGAGATATTTTGACAAGAGGCAGGATAGTCGCCCGATGCGCCCAGTTCAAAGAAATGACAGTAGCCGCGTACGTGGAATCCGTTGAAACCATGTTGGTCGATAAATAGCGCAATATCGCTATCGATTTGTGTTGGGTCATTGTGGAAATTGGTTAAATCCCCCAGCATCACAAACTGGGGCACAAATACCTCTCCGGTTGCTGACCGAGACCATTTTGAGCCATTTGCTTCTACAAACCCTTTCGCGGTGGAAGAATCGATTTGAATCGTTCCACTTAACCCGTCTAAATCAGAGTCGCTACTACTGGTCGAATAGCTCCACAAACCGATGAGGTCGGCCGTAAATCGTGCTTTCCACTCATCGTTGTCGTTGTAGAACATTTCGGTTTGGCGCTGGTTGCCGGTTCCAAGATGAGTGAACGTAACAACGGCTTCAAGATCAAACGGATTTCCAGACCAAGTTGGGTTGGCAAACGCTATATCCAAATGGTTCAGCAATAAGCCGGTAATATCCGGTTGCGGGGTTGCAGTAGCTGTCGCAGTTGCCGTGGCTGTTGCAGTCGCGGTTGGGATTGGCGTAGCAGTTGGCGCAATGCTCTCTTCAACAGGGACACCGTTGGCAAACGCCTCGGCCCATTGGTCAATGAGCTGAGCCTCACCAGCCGCAGAGTGGTGTGTACCATCGGCCGAGAACCAAGTTGCCCCATCTACCTCAATGTTGCGACGATAGGTTGCATACAAATCAGGGCCCGGGATTAGTTGATATGTTGCGGCGATTTGATCGATGTCGGCCAAAATTTTTGCTTTGGCCGTAATATCACCAAATCCACCTTGTGATTCATCTGTATCAGGGATGCGGGCGATAATCGGAACATGTCCGTAGCTCAACATATCTTGAATAAGCGCATCAAGCCGCTCATCATAAAGAGAGACATTTGAGTCAGCGAACGTTAAGCCAGTGGCTCCATCATTGCTGTCGTTTGTACCAATTCCTATGGCCCAATAACGAATATCATCTTGATTCGCATCGAATCCAAACGCATCATAAATGTCAGACACGCTGGTGCCAGCCACAAATCCGTCAGAGTTTTTACCAGACAAACCAAACGTTGAAAGAATCAAGTCGTGATCAGTTCCACGCAGTGCTTTTACGTGGCTTTCAAACCCGGTATCCCCAATCGCATCAAAGGTGCTTGCAATCAGTGAATCGCCGTAAAAGGCAACAGTATCAGGCGCTGCGCTTGCACCAGAGACCGGTTTGAACACCTGAATCTCACGCATTTTAAAGTCGTTCCCTTGGGTCGCAGATTTGCTAAACGTCCCGTCGGTTACAACCATGCGTAGCCACGAATAGCCGCCACTAGGGATCGCAAGTTTGTGCATGCGGGTAACGCGATCATTGCCGGTTACAGTTTGAACCGTTGTCCATGTTCCGTCTGTGCCGTCTGTAGAATCGGCCGAAACTTGTATCTCATAATCGGCCGGCAAACTGTCTAAGAACGACGCATTGGCGTACCAGTTGCTCCCGACAAAGAATTTGAACCAAACTTCCCCTTCAAGATCAACGCCTAAATCTAAAGCAATACTGCTGGTTGTTCCCAAGCTACTGTCAGCCGAAAATGTTGCATCCCCCACATTGTTTATCCCCTGAAAGCCACAGGTGTAAGTGGTCAAAAAGATCTCGGGCGCCACGCTTTGATTACTAGGTTGGCCAAAGCAGAATGAGGTTTCTAAGCCGGTTAACGTGGCAGGAATTCCTCTAGAAATCAGGGCCAACTGATCAGGAACCGTTTGGAACGCAGGGTTGATCGTGTAAACGGTAAATGGATGGTCGGCTGATCGGCCGTCGTCCGTCGTGATCGTGACAACGCCGGTCCCATCAGCCACATTCGGGATTACAAACTCGATAAAACCATCTTCCCAAGTTGTAACAGTGGCAGGTTGCCCGAGTACCGATATCGAACCGGCCGTTTCACCAAATTGGCTACCAAACAGGCTGGCCGAATAGCCAGACACACCACTTTGATTTCCAACTTCAATAAGTGGATCAGTTGAGTTTGTGGCGGTTGCTGTCGGGGCTAAAGTGTTTGTCGCAGTTGCTGTTGGGGGAATTGTCGGTGTGTTCGTCGCAACAGGTGGCGTACTTGTGGGAACAGGTTCCCCATCTGATGTAAGTGATGTTAGGGTTAGTGCTGAGTTGTCGCGGACCAAGAAGTAACTGGCGATGTGGTCTGATGGGGCTACCCAAACTTCGTTGGTGCCACCAGGGCCGTAGGTGTTGTAAACGTAGTCAACAATCGGAGCATACCGCGCTTCGTTGTTGCCATGGCCTCCGGTGTTGTACCAAATATGCGTATCAGCATCTGAATTAGCGGCCGCCCAGTCAAAGGCGCTCTGAACAGCTTCAAATGTGTCATAGTCTCCACGCAAATCTCGGCCGATCGGTTCATCAAAATCTAAAAGCTGTGCATTAAACTGATAGTCACCTGAAGGGACGGCCGTTGCGCCGGGATCAGCCACAATCATGTAGAAATTCCCAGACTCGTTATATTGAACCGTTGTATTCCCAGCATCTCGCATCCCCATAACCACAGGGTGATATTCTGCAATGAAGCAAGGGGCCGCAAAGCCGATGGGGAAATAGCCGGTCCGATTTGAGTCTACAATCACCTCGTTCAGTCGGTTAAATACAGCCTCAACGTCTGATTCAGATTGATCCACACACTGGGATTCAAATCCATGGGCCACAAGCGACCACCCTGTATTTAATCGTCGAATCGCTTCAGGTTTGTCTACAATCCAACCTTCATCGCGGGTGTCGTTAATCAGGCTTCCAATCAAATTAATAGACCCTGTCCATCCCTTTGCGTCCCACAGATCCATAGACGGATGGATGTTTGTGTTGTCGTCGAAACCGTGTGACCAAGCCCACTTTTGATCATCTAGCATGACCGCTTTTTCAGCGGCACCAAAGTTCGCGCCGGGTGCGGCCGTGGTGACTGTCACGTCAAAGCTACTTGCATCCGTCGTGAATTGCACAATGCCCGATGCCGCATCATAGTCGTGGGTAATCGGCGTGCTGTTTGACGCAACCGCAATTCCAGTTGCAGAAGTTCCAACATCAACCTGAATGGTTAGGTCGTTAAAAGGCACATTCGGCACGTTGGTTCGATCTAGCGCGTAGCTGATGATGTATTCACTAGAATCTTGAGCCGCAACTGATGTTGCACTCTCGCCTCCTAAAGTTATCATCAAGACAAACAGAGCCAGCAGGATACCTCCCGTTGGCAAAATTTGTTGGAATTTAGTATCTCTCAGTCTATTCGGTTTCATTTTTGGCCCACATCACAAAGGCGAACTCCCTCACCCCACTTAAATAAGGTGAAGAAATAGTCAGTTTATTCAGCATTTAACGCATTAATCCCTTAAACAGCGTCAAAAATTTATGCCGTCTCTATTAACCCAAATTGTTTCGCAGTTAACACAGACGGCATAAACCACTAGACATTTTTACACCCAAACCTTGCACCTAAAGTTACAGGTAGGTTAATTTTTAAAAACGTTATGAACGCAGATTTAATTATTTTTAATGGCTCAGTTTTTACGGCCGATGACGCCAATTCAGAAGCAGATTCAGTTGTGGTTAAAGGGAATAAAATCGTTTTTGTAGGGCCGTTTGAAACGGCAAAAACCTACCAAAACCCCGATACAAAAATGATCGATGCGGCCGGTAAAACGGTGATGCCCGGCTTTATCGACACACATTTTCATGTTCTTTGGGGTTCCAGATCACTTGCATCTGCACAGCTAATCGAATGTAAAAACCTAGATGATTTAAAAGGTTGCCTGTTGGATTGGGCAGAAGCCCATCCAAACAGAGAGTGGGTGATGGGAAATGGGATGTCGTACGCGGTTCCTTCGGCCGACATTGATTTGAACCGACACCATCTAGACGCCATCATCGCAGATCGGCCGGTCATCCTGTTTTCATTCGACATGCACACCGTTTGGCTCAACACGCTTGGGCTAGAAAAAACCGGCCTGCTCAACGGCCATCCACCACTGCCGGGTGATGCCGACGTGGTAATGGGAGATGATGGCTTAGCCACAGGTGCGCTGGTCGAACCGGCCGCCTATAACTTGGCCGTTGAACAGCTACCCGAGCAAACTGCGGCCGAAAAGCTGGACGAACTTAAAAACGGGATGGCATACATCGCATCGCATGGGATAACCACGGTGCATGACATGGCCTGCAATGCAGAAGACATGCAAGTGTACGGGGCACTGCACGAACAAGGTGGGCTGACCGCCAGAATTTATGCCAATCAGCTGATCGAGCCGGAGCATAAGGTGGCGGATATTCAAAGGCTGGCGGTGCCGTTGCGAGACAAATACAACTCAGACTTGCTACGGGTTGGGTTCATCAAGTTTTTTATAGATGGGGTGTATGAGTCCTTTTCGGCCGTGACCCTCAACGGCTATCCAGGGCGGCCGGATCATCATGGAGAGCCGATTTTTAGCGCAGATCATTTTGCACAACTTGCGGCCGAAGCGGATCGCTTGGGCTTCCAAATCGCCGTTCATGCCTGCGGCGATGGGGGTGTTCAGCTTGTACTAAACGGCTACGAAAGCGTCATCAAACAAAACGGAAGGCGAGACAGCAGGCACCGAGTTGAACACATCGAAATGGTGAGCCAAGCCGATATCGGCCGGTTTAAAGAGTTAGGCGTGATCGCCTCGATGCAACCGCTCCATGCCCCGATCGAAGCCGGGGATTCAGACGTTTGGGTCTCCCGCGTGGCCGAAGAAGAGTGGGACATGGCTTTTGCATGGCGTTCAATTCGGGATGCAGGCGTGCATATCTGCTTCGGGTCAGATTGGCCGGTGGTTCCCCTAAATCCATTTTTGAGCATACACGCTGCCCTAAACCGTAAACCGTGGAAGCCGGGTCACAACAGTCACAACCAAACGCTGACAGAAACCCTGATCAGTTATACGCGTGATGCCGCTTTTGTTGAGTTTTCAGAAACAAAAAAAGGGCAGTTAAAAGCAGGTATGTTGGCCGATATTGCAATCCTTTCGGATAACATTTTTGAGGTCGACAAGGACAAAATCGCCACAATGAGCATAGATCTCACTATCATGAATGGAAACATCGTATTTCAGAAAAATCGCTAAAGATTTAAGCCATTGGTGGTCCTAACAGCCTCTTTTTGTAAGGAATCCCTCTTTCCAAAGGGAAAAACGGTGGTTTACCAGAGAGAGGCCGTGTAAAAACTGTCTCATTTTTACGCCTCCTAAATTGCTATTTGCCCCTCTGCTGGCTATAATCGGTTAGTTCAGAACAAGTAGGAGCAAATACCCTAACTACTAACTTTCAAATCCCCCTTTTATACAGGAGAGCGAAGTGACACAGTCTCGGACAAGTGATCCAGAATACTGGACCGAACCATCCTTCAACATTACCGATTCGGATATTGAAGATCTCTATCAATTCCTGATCGATACAGAAGAGCCGCAATCTCTAGACACCCTTGTAAGGGCGATTATTGTTTCGCGCATCAACGCGGAGAAATTAGAGTTACAAAAACGTCTTGAGGGACGCACCGTTTATCAACCGGTTTTAAGCTACAAAACTGGCGACCAAATCATCTTCCCATCGATGCAATTTGCACACGGGGAAGTTAAAGAAATTCGGGATGCGCAAAATCCTCAATTTGGGAACTTTAAAGCGATAGAGGTTAGCTTTGCAACCGGCCGCACACGTGAATTTGCCTCTGAGCTTGATGTAGAGCATCCGCTCAATTCTGGTGATGGGCTGTCGGCCGTTGCCAGCGATGAGCCAGATATCGAAAAACTTGTTGCCTTCTACGGCGAAAATGTTGCCACCGTTTTGCGGGCACGCTTAAACGAAAATGACGAATTTGTCCGCCTTGCGGATCAGTGGTTCATCAAATCGCTATTTTCAGAAGTAAATGTTGGTCACTTGCATTTGGCTGAAGCGATTTTAGACATGAACATGGGCGGGCCACTCACAACACCAACCATTCTGAACGATCTTGACATGGATTCAGGTGTTAAACCTTCTGTTCAAGAATTTTCACTGAACTACAGCTTGCAACAAGACGACCGCTTTGTTGAGGTTGCACCTCCAGGCAAAGTAGAGTGGTTCTTGCATCGGCTAACGCCAGAAGCGGTTCAAACTGTTCCTGAACGTTTGAAATACGAAACGATTTCATTTGATCGTGCCCTGTTTGGCTCTCAACTTGTTCAAATTGAACGGGAAATCGACGACGAATGGTCATCGATCGAGTCGGCCGACATGAAGCAGACGGTCAAATTCCCAATCACCTATCCTCACCTAAGCAGTGGCACCTTGCCGCTCTCGTCACGCGTTCGCCCGCTCTTTCCGTTAGGCGTATCGCAAACGCAGCTTGTTACCATGATCGATGACATGAGCGGACAAGAGTTCAACGTGTGGGTTGTGGGGAAACATCGCTACATAACCGGTTTAAAAGACTGGTTCGAAAGCAATAAGATTCCAGTGGGTGGATTCATTAATCTAACCCCAACCGATCAACCCGGCCGAGTTATTTTAGGCTGTGACCGCCGCCGCAAAGAGCGTAAAGAATATGTTCGCATGGCCTCGGTTGTAGACAACTCGATTCGCTTTGAACTGGTTAAGAAAAATATCGGGTGTGATTATGATGAGCTCATGATCGTAGACACCGAACAAGTTGCCGCGCTCGATACAATTTACAAACGCAGTAGCCAACGGCCGCTCAATGAACTTTTGGCCGAGGTTTTCCCTTATTTGATGAATGAGGGAACCCAACAAGCCGTTCATGCAAAAACACTTTACAGCGCGGTTAACATGCTTCGCAGAGTTCCATCAGGCGTTATTTTTGCAGAGCTGGTTCGTCAACCGGCCTTTATTTCGGTTGGAGATCAATACTGGCAGTTTGATCCAAATCGGATGCAATAATCCCTCGTATGGGGCAGGTTGATCTCTTCATCAAAAGAGTTTAACCACTTAAAACTAACAATCTGCGGCCGGTTTTAACACCTAGCTGCAATCGAGAACTTTTAATCACAATGGCAGGCAGACCAAAAATCAACCTTCAAGGTAATAAAAAAGTAGATGCATCAACTCGATTCCACATCGACTATGAATGGTGGAATCGTTCAACGATGGACCTGAAAGCCTACTTGGCTACCCGACTTCAAGCCTTGGGGATTAACGATATTCACTTTGACCCCGAAGTTGATGAAGTCGATATTGTGGACATGAACACGGGTGAGGTACGCCGCGTTGATGGGTTTCAGTATGTGGTTCACACCTATTTCCGTCAGTTACCAGAAGACTTTGCGCAAAAATCGTCTTTGGTTGATGCTGTATTTTGTGTGTTGCTGGCAAACGCCAATCAGCCGATGACGGTGGCTGAAATCTCGACCGAGATCGGCCGGACCCCAGACGTGGTCTTACGCACCATCGGTGGAACCCGCATTTATCAGGGCATTTCTCCCGTTGTAGATTAGTGGGCGTTTGATAAAATTATTAAACAATTTAAGCCCCAGTAGCTCAATGGATAGAGCGCCGGACTTCTAATCCGTAGGTTGAGGGTTCGATTCCTTCCTGGGGTGCCATTAAAACAAACCGTTGGTTGAATACCAGCGGTTTTTTGTTACCATTTTTCAACATGAAAATTTTCTCTGTTCAAGAAATGATCGAAGCGGAGCGTGCGGCCGATGCGGCCGGACACAGCTATGCAACCATGATGGAGATGGCGGGTGAGGGGCTGGCAAATGCTATTTTGGCTGAAACCGATGCGCTCAGCTGGCCCATCATCATTTTAGTTGGCTCTGGCAACAATGGGGGGGATGGGCTGGTAGCGGCCCGCATTTTGCATGAGGCCGGTGCAAAAGTTAGCGTCTTTTGCAATCGGAGCCGTGATCCAAATACAGATTCTAACTACAAACGTGTTCTTGATTTAGGGATTGAAACTTTCTCGTTTGAGGAGTTTGGCACAGTTGAAAAGTTTGAAAAGCAGCTGGTTAAGTGTGGGGTGATTGTGGATGCTCTGTTGGGCACAGGGCTAAACAAACCGGTCAAAGGGCTGTATACCACGATTCTGGATCTGGTTGCATCAGCAACTTCTAGAGACAAAAAGTTTATCGTTGCGGTTGATTGCCCATCGGGCATGAACTGTGATACGGGTGAAGTGGATGATGTAACGCTCACGGCCGACCTGACGGTCACATTTGGAGGAGCCAAGCACGGCCATTTTCTGTATCCGGCCGCCGGTAAAATAGGCCGATTGATCCCGGTTGATATCGGCCTTGATCCCCTCATCACCGAAAAAATCAAAACAGAGCTGGCAACGGCCGATGTGATGCGTCAGTTGCTCCCGCAACGGCCTGCAAACGGACACAAGGGAACCTTTGGCAAGGTGTTAATTGCGGCCGGGTCTAACCAATATCGGGGTGCAGGGGTTTTGTCAGCCAAGGGGGCGTTTCGCACCGGTTCAGGGCTGGTGGCTCTGATGACGCCGGTGCTGGCCCGCCAGTCGGCCGTGGGGCTGTTACCCGAAGCAACGTATCCTCATATTGACGATGAAGCCAAATTAAGTACAGCTGCAGCAAACTGGTTCAAATCATACATTTCCAACTATACGGCCGTTTTGATTGGCCCCGGGATTGATTGGGTTGATCGCTTTGTGCAAACAGCCCTACAGCACATGAAAAAATATGCTACTCCGGGAGAAGGTTTGGTGCTTGATGCAGATGGCTTAAATTCATTGGCAAGAATATCTGCATTTCATACCCATCTGCCCAACGACACAATCTTGACACCACACCCAGCAGAGATGGCCCGTTTGTTAAATGAGCCCAGAGATGTTGTAACGAACTCAGAACGGATTTCGCTCACCAAAGAAAAAGCGATTGAATGGGGGTGTGTCATTTTGCTCAAAGGGGCAAACACGGTTGTTGCCGCCCCAGACGGCCGGGTTGTGATTCTGCCGTTTGCCAACCCGCTTTTGGCCGTCGCCGGTAGCGGGGATGTTTTGTCTGGGGTTATCGTATCCCTGCTGGGGCAAGGGCTTGATCCATTTGATGCGGCCGTGCTTGGTGGCTGGCTCCACGGCACGGCAGGGGAACTGGCACGAGAGAAATTTGGGGATCGAGGCATGCTCGCTTCTGAGTTAGCAGATTTTATTCCGCTTGCAATTCAACAACTTCAGTCAGGTGGATCGTGACCATGCGCCAACTCTCCGTCAAAAAAATTGAGGCGGCTATCTCTAATCTGATAGAGGAATCTGCGTACAAGCTTCCGGCCGACTATCTTGAAGCGATGCGCGCGGCCGAAGAGCGCGAAGCATCAAAAACCGGCCGGATCATGCTCACCACCCTGCTCGATAACGCCAGCTACGCTGAAAGTGAGCAGATCCCCACCTGCCAAGACACCGGTATGGCGATTGTAATGCTCGAAATCGGGCAAGACGTACATCTGATTGACGGTAATCTGACTGATGCAATACATGCCGGGGTTCGTGCCGGATATGCAGATTTAAGAAAATCTGTGGTGTCTGATCCGCTTGAGCGCCAAAACACGGCCGACAATTCGCCCGCCATCATCCACACAGAGATTGTGCCGGGAGATAAAGTGACTATTACCCTTGCCATGAAAGGGTTTGGGGCAGAGCTGATGAGCCGGATGCAGATGTTTCCGGCCAATGCGGGGGTAGAGCGTGTTAAAGAGTTTGTCATAGAAACGATTGAACTAGCGGGGCCAAACGCGTGTCCGCCAGTGATTGTAGGGGTGGGATTAGGCAGTTCGTTTGACGGTGTTGGACTACTCGCAAAAAAAGCCCTCATGCGGCCGTTGGGTCAGCCATCCCCCAAGCCGCACTTGGCCCAGCTTGAGCAAGAACTGCTGAACGCGATCAATGATCTGGGGATTGGTCCACAAGGATTTGGTGGCACCGTCACCGCCTTGGCCGTGCATATCGAAAGTTACGCTACCCACATCGCTGCCCTGCCGGTGGCCGTTAACCTCAACTGCTCCGCTCCACGACGAGCAAAGATAGAACTCTGAAACATCGGAAGTTTTAAAAACTTCCGATGTTTTTCACAAAACCAGTTTGACCAAAACGATTCAACTTCCTCTCACGGCCGAAAGTGTGAAACAGCTACAAGCGGGTGATGTGGTTCTGCTCACCGGCCGGCTTCTAACCGCCCGCGATGCGGCGCACAAACGGCTCATTTCTGAACTAGAAGCGGGGCTGCAACTCCCCATCGATTTAAAAGATGAAACGATCTTTTACGTCGGGCCAGCCCCTGCAAAAGCGGGTCGGCCGATTGGTCCGGCCGGGCCCACCACCAGCGGCCGAATGGACCCGTTTACCCTACCACTGCTCAAGCTGGGTGTCCGCGGCCTAATCGGCAAAGGGTATCGTAGTGATCGGGTGAAACTGGCGCTGATTGAGCATCAAGCGGTCTATTTTGGAGCGGTGGGCGGTGCGGCTGCCCTGCTGGCCCGACAAATCACATCGGCCGAAGTGGTTGCGTACGCCGATCTTGGCACCGAAGCGATTCGCCGTTTGGAGGTCGAAGATTTTCCGGTTCTTGTGGTAAACGATTGTCACGGTGGGGATGCATATTCGGCCGGGCGGGAAGAATTTCAAAAGGACAGTTAAGGTTATGAACGAAAAACAATTTTTAAGAGGCTTTTTGCCAGACGAAGATCCGCAACAAACCTTGCCAGAAGCATGTAATGACTGGGTGGCACTTGGCGCAGATTTGCGCAAACTGGTGCTCACACGCCATCTGCGGCCGATGGTGCGTGACCTGCCACCGTTTCCGGCGGGGTCTTTGTCTACCGACCGCGAAAAATGGCGTGCTATAAATCTTCTAGGCTACATCAACAGTCTTTACGTGTTGGGTTCACACGATGAACCGGTCAGCACGATTCCGGCAAATTTAGCCGTCCCGTTTCATGCTTTAGCCAGCGAAATGGGTGTCCCACCAATTTTGTCATACGCGATTCAAGCTCTTTACAACTGGCGCCGAATCGATCCGGCTGGCCCTATCACCGCAGAAAATTTAACCCTTTTGCAAAACTTTGCGGGTGGGATGGATGAGGAGTGGTTTGTCACGCTCCACATCGAAATCGAAGCGGCCGCCGCCCCTGCAATTTTAGCCCTGCAACCGCTCAAACAGGCGGCCGAAGTACAAGATTTTGGAGCGATGACCCGTCATCTTGAAACAATTGGGAACGCGCTCGAGACTATGACGACCATCTTGAAACGAATGCCTGAACGGTGTGATCCGTATATCTACTACAATCGGGTGCGGCCGTTTATGTTTGGCTGGAAAGACAACGAGATGTTCCCCGAGGGGGTGCTGTACGAGGGGGTGGAGGCATACGGTGGCAAACCGATTCAGCTCCGTGGAGAAACAGGGGCGCAGAGCAGTGTGGTCCCAGCCATCGATGCAACGTTGGGGATTGGACACGAGCGGGATGAGATGCGCATTTATTTAATCGAAATGTTTGACTACATGCCAATTGCCGATCGGAATCTGATTTTTGAATTACAAAAAGGGGCAGACGTGCGTCAAACGGTAATCGACTCTGGCTCCTCGTCCCTGAAAAACAGCTACAACTTTGCCATTGAAAAACTAAGCGATTTCAGGATCAAACACATCGAATATGCGGCGATGTACATTTTAAAACCGGCCCAATCAACTAATGAGAGCGCGGGAGTTGGAACAGGTGGCACCCCGTTTACCTTTTACCTGAAAAAGCACATCAATGAAACAAAGAAGCACTTGATCGACTAGCCACTTCATAACTTATCTAAAGCGTCATACCCGCGTAGGCGGGTATCCAGTGCTAGATTTGGCGCTGGATTCCTGCCTGTGCAGGAATGACGGGTTCCAAAAGAAGTCTGCACGCATCTGCGGCCTGCAAACAAGTGCCAAAAGAGTCTAAGGTATTAAGAATCACCTACTAAGGCTCGAATCACCTCAGATACCCCTGATAAATTCCGATCAAACTCGGTGTTGATATGGTCAGTCAGCTCAACATCCATCGCGGCGATGTTTTTCAGCGCCAGATAGTCGGGAGCGCTGCCTGTGATGGGGTAGCTAAAGGTTGTTCCCCCTTTTGCTGGGGGTAAATACCCAGAGCCGACTTCATATGCAAACAACAGTTGATCGGTCCAATCGGCCCGAATCCCTTGGCACTGTCCGGGATAGATGGCAGATGCCGCACTGTGATAAAAAATCACGGCCTCAGGATCCTGCTGTTCGATAAAAAAGCGTAGCGCTTGTGTTTCAATCTCTGATTCAGCAAATGCCCCGGCCGACACTTCTTGGCGTCGCCAAAATCCAACAGGCTCCCAATCACAATCCCAGTTTCGGTTTAAATCAACCTCGTTGGCATTAAACCGGCCGGAGTCGGTGTTGTACGGAACATCATCAGTGCTAAATCGGCCCGCACTACCGGTAATAAGCTTTAGCCCATCTGGATTCGCGACCGGAATAATCGAGAGGCGCATATTTTCAGGGACCGCGTCTGGGTTAGCCGTGTACCAATCGATCATCTCATACATCAGCAAAACCGTATTCCACTCGTACCCACCATGAATCCCACCAATCAACATCAGATGGGTTTCACCCCATCCAAACTGGTGCACATTGATTGGCTCACCTTGGGTTGAAAAGGCGGTTGCATACACAATCGTAAACGGCCGAGGAGTTGGTGTGTCGGTCACCGCAATGGTTGGCGTGGGGGATGGCAACGGAGCCACAGTTGCTTCGAGCGTAACCGCCACAGTCGGCGTGGGGAACGGTGTGTTTGTGGGGATGCGTGTTGGCAAGGGGGCAGGTGTTGCCGTGGCAGGTGCTTCTACCGTTGGGATGTCATCGACAGTGACTAAGGCGGCAAGATCGACCTCCTCTGGGGCGGCGCAGGCTACAAACATCACTAAAAGGATGATGAAATAAAGACTGAATTTGAGCTGTTTCATTGGCTGTAGTTTGCCCTCTCAAACTACAGATTGCAATAAACGTTTAGAAACTCAAATAGGCAGTTGGATCGTGAACCGGCTTCCCCGCCTCAATCCCTCACTCTCGGCCGAAATTGTGCCACCGTGCGCTTCGATAACGGCTCGAGCAATTGCTAACCCTAAGCCACTCCCACTCTCATCCGAATGGCGTTGCCGAGATGCATCTGCTCGGTAAAAACGGTCAAATACATGGGGCAGATGGTGTGGCTCTATCCCTTCGCCCGTATCGCTCACTCGAATTTCGAGCCAATCCGGGATCTGTTCGGCTTGAACCGTAATCGTCCCTTTTTCGGGCGTATGGCGCATGGCGTTGCTGATTAGGTTGTTAACCGCCTGAGTCAGCCGTGTACGATCGGCCGAAATTGTTGGCAATTTGCCCAACAGCTCCGGCCGGAGCTCAATCTCTTTTTCATCTGCCAGCGGCCGGAATGCTGAGGCACAGGCCTGCACCATTTCAGCAACATTCACATCCTCAAAGTCTAGAGAAAGTTGATCTGCCTCTGCATTGGCCAGTTCATGCAGATCATCCACCAGCCGGGTCAAATGTTGAGTCTGATCAAATAACCCGGCAACTTCTTCCTCGTTCATCGGGTAAACACCGTCGAGCATCGCCCGTAAATTGCCCTGAACCACGGTGAGCGGGGTACGCAGTTCGTGTGCCACATCGGCCAGCAGGTTTTTCCGCACCGCTTCTGAGTGCCTCAGCCGTTGGGTCATGTTGTTAAATGCTTTGGCGACCGCCTCAATCTCTTGCCCCCCTTTTGAGTCATCGATATGCACATCAAGCTGACGTAGATTTAGGCTTTGCGCACCGGCCTCCAGATCGCTCAGCGGCCGGACCAAACGTCGACTCACCCAAATTCCAGCGATTACCCCCACAACGGCCGTAAAAATCGCCGAGCGAAAAATTCCGCCCGGGATATCTCGACGCATTGCGTCTTCTAACTCATTAAAAACCGCTTGTTGCTGTTCCTCAGTTAGATCAGTCTCTGAAAATATTTCAGACAAGTCATTTTCTTCAAACTGCCTGTCAACCACATCAAAGGCATTTAAAGTAATGAAGATACCAAATGGGACCAACACAAAAAGGATTTGCACAACGGCAAATGTCAGCGCGATGCGTATCCAGAGTCGGTTAAACATATTTATTTCTCAAAGCGATAGCCGATCCCATACACGGTTGAGATGTGAGTCGGATTTTTAGGATCAGGCTCAATTTTTTTGCGGATATTTTTGATATGGCTGTCAAGCGTCCGCCCCATACCAGCATAGCTGTATCCCAGACCTTTCTCGATCAATTCGTCACGGGTAAATGCATAGCCAGGGCTATCCATGAGCAAGTAGAGCAGGTCAAATTCGGTGGGAGTGACATCAACCAACTCGCCTTCTACAAACAGTTGGTGAGCCCCTTTATCCAGCCGCAACCGGCCGATTTCGAGAATTTGTGACTCCGTTCCCCCTTCTTTATCGAGAGCAATGCGGCGCAGTTGAGCACGAACCCGTGCTACGAGTTCGCGAGGGTTAAACGGCTTGGTCACATAATCATCAGCTCCTAGTTCAAGACCGATAATCTTGTCCGCATCGTCTACCCGAGCAGTCAGCATGATGATGGGAGTGGCGCGCAAACTATCGTCTGCGCGTACAAAATTGGTGATTTGTAGCCCATCTTTATCGGGCAACATCAGATCCAGCACAACCAAATCCGGCCGTTCACTGCGGATCATCTGCTGAGCCAACAGCCCATTCCCGGCCGTCAACACCGTATACCCTTCTTGTTCTAGGTAACTGCGCACTAGCCGCACAATATTTGGATCGTCATCCACTACCAGAATTCGGGACATAATTTACAAAGACGCGCCAGCGGCGCGTCTCTACTAAACCATCATCGGCCAATCAAAGGTTGGCTATGAAGCAAAGCGTCAAGCGTTAGCATCACTCGTAACGTAGCGCCTCAATCGGCCGCAAGCTGGCCGCACGCCACGCTGGGAAGATGCCAAACACAATCCCGATTGTAATCGAGATACCGGTTGCTAAACCGATTGACTGTGGCGAAACAAAAGTGGGAATATCACCAAATTGTTCAGCCAAATACGAGATCAGATAGCCTAACCCAATCCCGATACCGCCGCCAACCAAAGACAACACAATCGATTCGAGCAAGAACTGAGTCAAAATATCTCGCTTGAGCGCGCCAATCGCTTTGCGAATACCGATCTCACGCGTTCGTTCAGTCACGCTAACCAACATGATGTTCATGATGCCAATACCGCCCACAACCAGCGAGATACCGGCAATAGCGCCTAGGAACACGGTGAGTAATCCCAATACGTTTCCAATCGTATCCAAGATCGAGGCATTTGAAAGAATTCGGAAGTCATCCTCATCGGCAAAAATAATATCGTGCCGCTCACGAAGCACTTCGGTAAGCTCTTCAGTTGCTGCGTCAATAACTTCGTCGCTTGCGGCAACGGCCGTAATTGTGTCAACCGCCTTTTCACCCCGTCGGGTCCGTTCAACACCCAACCGCTGTTGGGCCGTGGTAATCGGGATATAAACGGTCTCATCAGGGTTCGAGCCGGGTGCTTGCCCCTGCTCTTCTAAAACTCCAATCACTTCGTAGTTAATATCCCCGATTTTGATCTCTTGCCCAACCGGAAACTCTTCACCAAAAAGTTCAGTAGCCACTTCTTGGCCGATCACGGCCACACGGGCGGCCGTATCAATATCAGGTTGGTACAACCCATCACCGGCTAAAAATTCGGTCAGGTTATTAACGACCAAATAGTTGGCCGTTACACCCACAATGCTGGTGTTGTATTCACCGTTGCCCCACGTGACCAATTGCTGCCGATTAATGCTCGCCGCCACTTCAGAGATAGATGGTGCATTAAGCGGGTCAGCCAGCGCATCCACATCACCCAAAGTAAGAGACGGGTAGCCGCCGGAATTATCGCGATCTGTAAAAATGGTCAGCAGGTTCGAGCCGAGCGCTTCAAAGTCGGCCGTGACCGATTGCTGGACACCGTTACCAATCGAAACCAAGCCGATCACAGCCCCCACACCGATGATTACGCCCAACATCGTCAGCACAGAGCGCAACGTGTTGGCCCGCAAGCTGTCTAGCGCAGTTAAAAATGATTCTGTTAGATTCATGATGCAACCTCTTTCTGATGGTTGATTTGCTCGTCACTCACAATCAAACCGTCTCGCAATGTTACGATTCGGCGAGCCCGCTCTGCCACCTCACGGTCATGGGTGATCATCACAATGGTAATGCCATCGTCATGCAGCTGATCAAAAATTTCCATCAGCTCTTCACCCGTTTTCGTGTCTAACGCACCGGTCGGTTCGTCGGCCAAAATGATGTTGGGGTTCACGGCCAAGGCGCGGGCAACCGCCACACGCTGCTGTTGACCACCAGACAGTTCATCCGGTTTGTGATGGGTACGATCACCAAGCCCAACAATGGTTAAAGACTCTTTGGCTCGTGCGTTCCGCTCTGAACGTGGGACGCCTGCGTACATCAACGGCAACGACACCTGCTTGAGCGCAGAGGTACGAGGAAGCAAATTAAATTGCTGGAAAACAAACCCGATCCGCTGGTTGCGAATGCGTGCCTGATCATTGTCGCTCATATCGCTTACATCAATGCCATCAAGCATGTATGTGCCGGCCGTGGGTACGTCCAAACAGCCGATAATGTTCATGAGTGTCGATTTACCAGAGCCAGACGGACCCATAATCGCCACATACTCACCTTCGTCAACGTGCATGTTAACACCACGTAGAGCATGAACCACCTGGTTACCCATCTCATAAGACTTCGTAATATTGGTTAAATCCATCATGGCTTAATCGTCATCCCCCGGTCCGCCGATGTTGATTGTTGGTGGCGGAATATATCCAATCGCCACTTCATCCCCATCGTTCAGGCCGCTTAAAATCTGGGTGTTCGCACTGTCACGTAAACCGATTGTAACTTCAACTTCTTCTAAAATCGGTTCCCCTTCTTCATCCGTCCCAGTTACGCGATCTACATAAAATAGACCAGCATTTCTATCTGCGCGGATGGCTCGGTTAGAAACTAAAAGAGCACCTTCTACCTGCGAAGTTAGCAAACGAGCTTCGGCCGTTAATCCGTTCAGAAGCTCAATGTCTGTCTCTTCAAGCGCAATGTTCACTTTGTAGTTAACCGTGCCAGTAGCGTTTGCCGTGTTAACCGGCGCAATCGACACGATACCGCCAAGTAATTCAACCCCGCGATAGGCATCAAACGTAATGGTTGCGTCTTGCCCAACTGAAACTAGACCGATATCAATTTCATCCACATTTAGTTCAACTTCTAAGCTATTCATATCGATGAGAGACATCACAATACCGGTTCCAATTTCACCAGGCGTTACATTTACTTGGGTAACAATCCCATCAAACGGAGCGGTGAGAACCGCTTTGGCCAGATTGTATTGAGCCCGTTCCAAATTGATCTTGGCCGTCTCAAGTGCTACTTCTTGGCGAGTAATGGCAGTGTTTGATGGGCCATCTTGCAAATTGCTCAGAGTTGCTTGGGCCTGGGCCACATTGGCCTCGGCCGCCGCAATTTGATCAGAAGTTGCTCCAGCAAGCAGTTTTTGATGGCGAGCCTCGGCCGCATCTAAAGCCGCACGTCGAGCCTGTACATTTGACCCTTGGGCCGCAACAGAGCTGTTGCTGGCGCCCGGTTGCAAATTGCTCAATCGCTCTTCAGCCAGTCTTAAGTTGGCCAATGCCTGTTGGGCATTCGCCCGTGCATCAGGATCGTCAGAGGTGGGGTCACAGTCAAACTGGTTGGTTTCGCTGTTCCATGTACATTGATAGGTTGCACGGTGCGCTTCTTCCGCCAGCTTATAAGCAGCTTCCGCATCAGAAAGCTGTTTCTCTGCCAGCAGTATCTCATCCGTAGATCCACCAGCCGCTACCTCGCTATAACGTGATGAGGCTGATCCCAAATCAGCTCGGGCCGCATTTAAGTTTGCCTCAGATGCCGCAATGTCTGATTCTGACGGACCGGCCAAAAGATCGTCGAGTGCCGCTTGAGCGCTCGCAAGAGCCGCTTCGGCCGAAGCGATGTCATAGTCGGCCGCAGGCAGGTTAAGCTTGGCAAGATTTTGTTCTTGAACGGCAACCGCCTGTTCAGCTTCTAAAACAGCTCGTTCCAGCGAGGTAGTGTCGAGAACGACCAAGACATCCCCAGCCTTAACACTGTCACCAGCTTGAGCATTTACGGCCGCCACTGTGCCGCTTGTTTGCAATGCCAAATCAGCTTCACGCTGAGCAATCAACTGCCCAGCCGCTGTTGCCCCGGCCGATAAATCGCCCCGGAACACATTGGTAAAGCTCTCAATTTCTGTATCCGCTTGTTGTCCCGGCCGCCCTTGTGCTTGAGCATCACCTCCGCCCGAAAACAGGCGGAAGCCAACGAAGCCCAGCACAGCAACCACTAAAACAATAATTGAATTACGTATCCATTTATTCATGATCTTTGCTCTCCCTATTGGCCCGGGTCAGGTGGACCGCCACCTTGCCCTGGAACAATGACCGGTGCGCTGTAATTAACGACCAGTACGTCACCTTCGCTCACCCCATCAATAATTTGAGTGTTTCGCGAATCCCGTAAACCAATTACGACCTCAACCCGTTCAGCCGTTTCTACACCCTCAGCGTCAGTTGTCTGCACATCTACAAAAAAGCGGCCGGAAGAACGATCCGAGGTAATTGCACGATTAGGCACCAGCAAAACCCCATCCCGCCTAGCGGTCAGCAAGTTTGCATTGGCCGTCATCCCGATCAAAATCGGTACATCGGCTTCAGCCAGTTCTAGGTGAACATCGTAGCTGGTAATACCCGTATTGGTAGAGCCTGCAGAGGGAGCAATTGATTTCACTTCGCTAGCAATCTCTTCATCCGGCCACGTTTCTAAGGTTACAACCGCCTCTTGTCCCAACGTAATCGACGAAATATCAATCTCGTCCACTTGGAGCACAATTTCAAGGTTTTTGTTGTCTGCCATTTCCAGCACTATGCCGCTGGCAACTTCACCCGGTGCTACATGGATGGCGGTTACCACCCCGTCGAATGGTGCCGAAACAACAGCGCTGTCCAAGTTGTATTGGGCATCTTCAAGCGAAATTTCGGCCGACCGCACATTGGCTTCTGCAATGGCGATGTCCTCAGTTTTGGCGCTATCCATCAACCCAGCCAAGCGGGCTTCTGCTGATGCAACGCTGGCTTGAGCTGCCGCTAAATCTGCGGCTGAAGCAGCCTCTTGCAAAGCGATCAGGTCTGCCTCACTGGCAGATGCCCGCGCACTTGCGGCCGATACCGCCTGCTGTTGGGCGCCAACCGCGTTGGGATCAGCCCCGGCAAGGACCCGATCATATTTGGCTTGGGCCGCCAAAAAGTTTACTTTGGCACTTTCGTAGGCATCAGCCAGCCGTTGATTCGCAAAATCGCCAGCATCTTCAACAGCACGTTCTAATGATTCAAATTGATTTTGGGCAATCACGAGTTCCGCTTTTGCAGATTCCACACTTGCCTCTGACACCGTATCAAAGGTAGCGTTTAAATTAGCCTGTGCAGAAGAGACTGAAGCCTGAGCTGAGCGCAGATTTGCTTCTGCAACTGCGATGTCAAACTCATCAGCACCGGTTTCTAGCGCCGCGAGCCGAGCTTGTGCGCTAGCAAGAGCGGCTTCGGCCGAAGCGAGGTCCGCCTCAGATGCTGGTTCTTGCAAATCAGCTAGCGCAGCCTGTTGATTGATTAAATTTTGCTCTGCACTGCGTACCGCAAACTCCAACTCGCGCGTGTCGAATTCAATCAACACATCCCCCGTATTTACACTTTCACCAACGCGTACATTCACGCTTGTTACCAACCCCTGTAGGGTCACGGCTAATTCAGCCCGTGCCAGCGAATCGATCTGACCGCTAGCAGTTGCGGCCGAAGATACATCGCCAATCGTGGCAATCACAGTCTCTTGCTCAGCCTCTCCTTCTGGTGGGCCACCACACGCAGCCAGTACCAAAACAGAAAGCAATAAAAGCAGAGAGAACATTTTTTTCCAACCCGTTCGTTTGGACATCAAAAACCTCTCAATTTACGTATTTAAAGACCCACTTGGTCTATCCATTGCATTTAAACAGCTTCGTCTTTTATTCGAATGGGGCAAGAGTATCCCCAAACTGTGGAGAAACTGTGGAGAGGCCTAAAAGATAATATGGTTTTTATGGGAGTTGGCTAAAAACAAAAAAAGCGTGGCCCGGAAAAATCCAAGCCACGCTTTTTGACCAAAGCCAGTTCGATTAGATCAATCTGACATTGGGTTTAGTTTTTATTTAATGACTAGTAACGGTTGCCGCCACCACGGTTTCCACCGCCGTAACCGCCACGGCCACCGCCGCCGCCGCCACGACCGCCGCCGTAGCCACCGCCGCCGCCACGGCCGCCACCGTAACCACCACGGCCACCGCCGCCGCCGCCACGGTTTTCTTTTGGACGAGCTTCGTTAACGGTCAAAGAACGACCATCAACTTCTGAATCGTTTAGCGCTTCAATCGCTTTGGTTGCTTCACCGTCGTCAGACATTTCAACAAAACCAAAACCGCGTGAGCGATTTGTCTCACGATCCATGATAATTACGGCTGAATCAACTGCTCCGTATTCTGAAAACAACTCAACAAGTTGATCCTCATCCCATGCGTATGGTATACCGCCTACAAATAATTTTTTCATTCTGATTAATCTCCTGATGGATGCATTCTAACTGCATCACCTATCTCTACTTACTAACTAAATTAACTGTGATCAGCAGCTTCATTATGCGCATGACCATGATCAATTTCACCTGCCGTTGCCGACCGGATATTTACGATTTCAACCTTAAAGTGAAGGGTTTCACCCGCTAAAGGGTGATTGACGTCCAAAACAACTTCATCATCTGAAATTTCATGGACGAAGGCTTCCATTTCTTCCTCGTTGTCGTCTTTTAAATGCAAAAGCATGCCGACTTCAAGTTCAAAATTTTCTGGGAACAACGAGCGATCTATCGTGTGAAATCCCTCCTCATCATATTCCCCGTAAGCTTGATTTGGTGGAATAACAGCATCAACTGAATCACCAATCTGCTTACCTTCTAGCTCTTTCTCTAAACCCGGAATTATGTTTTGATGTCCGTGTAAGTAAATGAGAGGGTCATCGGACGCAGTCCGATCAATTTCCTCGCCTCCATTTAACGACAGAACATAATTTAGGCTCACCACTTTGTCTTTGGAAATTATTTGGTTTAAATCCATATACGTGAAACGGCCTGGTTCTAAAACCGGATTCCATCCTCACACGATCTATTGTCTTGTTTTCTGGTGGAATTTGCTCTTTGCAGTGCTCTTGGGTGAGCCAGGCTGATATTGAGAAAGAAGTGTCTAAATAATTATCTTAAGGATAAGTAGTATTCGTCCAAGAAAAAATGATTAAACACTGCTGTGATCTTCATCTTCTAGCGGAGGCATTACCCATTACCTGAGTAGCATACTTTATTCAGATGCGCAGGTCAATGGGGTTCGATGATTTTGGTTGATATCAATTTGTATCTTACGAAAGAACAATAGAGCTCACAGCAAATAGAACTAATTGGTTCTGCATTTCCTGTTTTAACCATCCACTTTTTGAGGACAGTCTTCCAAAGCTTGCTTTAACTCGTCAATGCGTACAGGCTTGCTGATGTAACCATCCATCCCCGCCTCCAAATATGCTTCTTTATCTCCTACTAGCGCATTGGCCGTCATTGCTACGATCCAAGGCTGTTTATCTTTAGGCCAATCCTCTCTGATCTTTTTTGTGGCGGTCACGCCATCCATCTCTGGCATCTGAACATCCATCAAGACCAAATCATAAGTAGAATGGCGCAGCGCTTCGAGTGCTTCGATCCCGTTCCCGGCCGTGTTTGCTTTGTGGCCCAACCTCTTCAGCATATTTAACCCCACTTTTTGATTGATCAAATTGTCATCAACCAGCAAAATTCGTAGATTCCGCTCAATATCTTGTGGCAGTTTAAACGAGAGCAAGCCCGTCTGTTTCAGAACCGGCGCGGCGTCGCTGAGATTCAACAACATAGCATTTAATTTTGAATAAAGTAGTGATGGCTTGATCGGCCGGCGAATCAGCGTCTCCCCTGTAATTTTTGTCCGGTCAGGTCGACGAAAACCGTAAGGAACAAGGCGAACAATATTTGAGATGCTTTTCTCTTGAATCAGTCTCACAGCATCAGACTCAAGCAAATCATGATCGATAATAATTGCATCAAAATCAGCGACCGTAGACGGATCTAGAACTGGCAATGGAAAAGCCTGCACACCCCAGAAATCTAAATATTGGCAGATAATATTTTGCTCTTCGAGAAATGGATCTAAAACAGCAACTTTCAGCTCTTTTGTTGTTCCAATTCTAATCTTATGTGGCCCTGTTTTTCGATCTGCCAAAATCGTAAAGTGGAAAGTTGTTCCTTCTCCCTCGATACTTTCTACCCAAATCTCGCCACCCATCAGTTCAACCAGCTGTTTGCTAATAGCCAGCCCTAAACCGGTGCCACCATACTTGCGGGTTGTTGACGCATCAACCTGACTAAACGATTGAAACAAGCGGTTTAGCCGGTCGGCCGGAATACCGATTCCCGTATCCTGAATTGATACTTGGATAAACGAATCATCTCCCTTAGAGAGGTTTTTGGCAGAGATCTTGATGTAGCCTTCATGGGTAAATTTAACCGCATTCCCCACAATATTTACCAACACCTGTCGGATACGAGTGATATCGCCGAAAATCTTGTTTGGTACATCTGGATTAGAAATTGAAAGAAGGGCTAATCCCTTAGCCGCCGCTTTTGCACCCAGTAGATCAATCGCATCTTCCATCACGGTGCGGATTGAGTAAGGCTCATCCTCAAGCTCAAGTTGACCCGCTTCAATTTTTGAGAAATCTAGAATGTCGTTCAGGATGGTTAGGAGCGAGTCTCCGCTATTTCGGATCGTTTCGATAAAATCCTGCTGTTCTGGATCCAAAGGGGTGTCAATCATCAATCCCGCAAGGCCGATGATTGCGTTTAGAGGCGTTCGAATCTCATGACTCATGTTAGCCAAGAATTCAGATTTTGCTTGATTGGCTGCCTCGGCCGCCTCTTTGGCTTCTACCATCTCTTGTTCAGCTATTTTACGGCCGGTGATGTCTCGGATAATGGCGATATTCCGCACGTTGTCATCAATATCGCTTCGGCTAACGGTCAAATCGGCCGGAAATGGCACCCCGCCTTGCCGAAGCCCCGTTATCTCACGCTGACCCAGCTGATACACAGCGTCGTTAGAGTTGGCTTCAAACAAGTCTGCAAAAGACATTCCTAACGCTTTGGATGCTTCAATTTTAAAAATTTCTTCGGCCGCAGAATTATAGGATTGGATGACGCCATCTTTACCAAACATCACAATGCCATCCAGAACATTGTTCAAAATCGATTCGAGCTTAGCATTTACAGCCGCAATTTGTTGCTGGGTTTTGTTCTGCAGGTCCTCGTACAGCTTGGTCATCTCATCTGAAGAGACAGCCAACGAGCGTTCGGTTAAATACCGATCTTGGTCCGTCTGCTCATACGCACGGCCGACACTCTCTAAGAGCCGTTTCCATTGAGCCTCGTTGGGAAGCTCCCCTTCTTTTAGACGTATTCGTTTGAGCTGGCGTGCGAGAAGTTTGTGCATTTGGACCGGTGATGAAGCGTTGCGCGACTAAAAATAAAAGTGACAAGCGGCAGTCAAAAACTACCGCTTGCCATCAAATCACAAAAACAAAATCTTATTTTTCCGTAATTGTTGTCAAGGTCATGGTTTGATTGTGCAGGTCGCAAGAACCAGACGCATAGGGAGAGATTTCGCCGTATGAATAGAAGCCAATTTGCTCTGATCCTTCTGGCAGGGCGTCCATTGTTGCTTCCAATTCTTCATCGGTTCGTTCACCCAAAACCAATCGTCGGCCAACACAGCTAATCGCGATCGAAAGAACTGGTGAATCGCTGTTAGCCGATTCAACCGTTTTCACGGCCGCATCGGCCGCTCCCTCGATTAATCGGTCAAAGTTAGCCTTCATCAGCTGAACCCGATGCCCTTCTGGCACATCCCCTGCAAACGTCATCGATTGATCTTCTTCATTTACAGACAAAATAGTCCGAACAACGCTTTTCTCTGCACCGGTCTCTTCGCGAAGTGCAAGAGGGAATAAAAGCGCAGTTCCCGGTAACCCTTCTGCACGTTCACCCAAATAGGTTTTATAAAGCTCCAAAGCTGGCTGTCCATCTAATTCGTACAGCACATTGTTTTTCGATTTTGTTACCTGACGCTCAGGGCCAAAAATGTCCCAGCCCCCTTTCGAACCATGTCCAATCGCAATTGAATCCCCATAAAAAGCAACCGCGTGGATGATGTTTTGCTGGATCCCCTCGCTATTTAAAACCCACGTACTTTCAAACGCAGTACCGTCCCCAGCAAGGCCACCCGTGATGATCACATCGTTTGGCACAATGTCGTTTAGCCCCCGTACCAATTCAGATCCGTTCACACTGGTCCCATCTGACAACACAAAAATTCCGGCCAAGTCATCACGCATCAGCTCTTTAGCGATCGATTGACCGGCCGCAAATGAATCTTCGCCTGATTGAGAAACGGCCGAAGCGGTTGCAATCTCTGTTTTTTCAAACTCCATCATCGCAATGCTAAGGCTGTCATCATAGATAAATGTTTCAAAAATTTCCCCCGATGTAGAACACCCTGTAATTGTTGCCCCTTTACAGCTTGCCATCAGCTGTTGTAGCGGTTCAGAATCTGGCTTTATACCTGACCCTCCAAACACAACTACCAGCGTATTTTTATCATTTGCCTTAGGCAACTCGTCTGTTGTCCAGCCAAATTCTGGATCGTACATAAATGTCTTTAATTTCATTGTTTGTCCTCAAATTAATGTTTATTTTGCAGGTCCTAAACCAGATGCCGAAAAACAAACTGCACATACGCTGATCGCATAGGATTTCGGTTGAATAATATTTGAGGTTTATCGTACCGATTAATGGGGCAAATGTAGATAGGGTAGAAGTCACAACGAGACTAAAGTCTCAGGGAGCTAAAATTTAGGTTTGGTGCCAAGCTCAGCACATATAAATTGATGCAATCAAAAGCTCGACAAATTTCGAGCCTTGTCCGATAATATCGCACGACTTGGCTGATGTGTTGCACAAACACAACAATTACGTCAACCAAATAACGAATTATGTAAAATTATTGACGGTTATATCGAACGTAGACAGTCTTTGTCCGAATATGAATCAAAATATTCAGTATTGTTGTGCTGTTGCAACAACACAACAATACTTTTCAAACTAGTTGGTCTTACTAAGGCAAAATCATGCTTGGAACCATAAAAAAAACAGGCGAAATTCTTCAGTTATTTGATCGAGACAGCCCAGAATGGGGAGTGAGCGAGGTTGCAGATCTACTCGGGTACGCAAAATCGAGCACACACGACCTAATGTCGAGCTTGGCTGAGATCGGTTTACTGCAACAAACGGACAAAGGGCGCTATCGATTGGGATGGAAGCTGGTCGATTTGGGGCAGGCGTTGGTTGCGACAACTGAGTTACGGGCGGTGGCCCGGCCGGTGCTAGAAGAGCTTGCGGCCGGATATCGTGAATCGACCCAGCTGGCCTTGATGGATGCCGGCATGGTGCTTTACCTAGATCGGATCAGCGGCACACAACCGATCCGGGTGGTGATGACCGACATGGGGCCGCGCGTACACCCCCACTGCACCGCGTTAGGCAAAATCCTGCTTTCAGCACAGCCTTGGTCACAGATCGAAGAGATTGTCACCCGCAACGAGCTGATTCGGATGACAGAAAACAGCATCACCGATTTAGAACAACTGAAAATTGAAGTTGCCCGTGTACGAGAAGAAGGCTTTGCATATGACCAAGAAGAAATGATGACTGACTTGTGCTGTGTGGCGGCCCCGGTCCGCGACTACACAAGCCGGGTTGTAGCCGCGATAAGCGTTTCTGTTCCTGCCTATCGTTTTCAACGCTCCCGCAACGAGTTACGGCGAGCAACCCTCGAAGCGGCCGGGCAAATTTCTCGTCGATTAGGCTACTACCGATAGCAACCTTTTAAACAAACTGGCATCCTTGACTGATGCATTTATAATCGCCAACTATGCTAAAAAATATCAAAGAGCGCAGACTGTTCCCCACTCTTATTCTCATCACCATCGCTTTTATTATTGTGCACCTCTTCCACACTTATTATGGGGTGCCAGCCAGCGATATGTTTGATCTGGAGATCGACAACAACTACCCGGAATTCTTTTTGTATCTACAAGAGCTGGCAATCGCGGTTTTACTCGTGCTTATGTACCGCCATTCAGGCTTTCTGATTTACTTGGCTTGGGGGCTAATTTTTACCTACATCCTGCTTGATGATTCACTGTTGCTCCATGAACGGATCGGGGTCTTTTTAGTTGATCAGTTTAATGTGCAAAATAACTTTGGTGTGCGCGGCCGGGACATTACAGAAGTGATCGTTCAGCTATTTTTCGGCATCCCCCTACTAAGTTTTATGGCGTGGGCCCATTTTTATAGATCAGATGATTTTGGCCGCAAAGTCTCTACGTGGCTCTTTGTCTTATTTGCCATCCTCGTTTCGTTTGCGATCGTGCTGGACTGGTTCCATGTCAAGATCATGATCATTGATCTAAAACCGGTTTTGGGGACCATTGAAGACGGTGCAGAAATGTTCGTGCTAACCGGCATCCTTTGGTACGTGTTTAGGCAGTGGAAAAACCTAATCAACGGCGCGTTTGTCCCTACATTTGACTCCGCCCCAATCCGCGGCGGCCGCAGTTAACGGCCCAGCTGAACCTAGTTCTAGCTTAGCCTTGCTCAGCCCTATTCATCATTGGGTGTAGCCACACCGCTACCACGATTGATCGAGTCATCGGCGATGATAGACTGCCAGTCCGTCCCTTCTACCAAACGAACTTTATAAACCCCTTTGAAGTCGTCAGGATCGGCCGGTTTACCTTTGCGAATGATGTGAATGTAGCCCGCTTTAGCCTGACGCGCGGCCGTTTGTTTGATCCGTTTGAGTAAACTTTGCCAGTCAAAGTCTGCCAAAGCCTGCGCAATCGCGGCCGGGGTCACATTTTTTTCAGGACCCGCTTCCCCGCACATCTCTAAAATTTTATTATATAGGTCGTTATCAGAAATTCTTCTTGCCATAGTCGCTTCGCTTACGCGCAGAACTTCGTTCTGCAATATTGAGTGATAGGTTGGTTGATCAAAATTGAGCTCATTCTTTCTCTGCTCTGTCTCTTAATTCCAACAGTTTATCAGGGTAGTCGGTGATCATACCATCAACCCCCATCTCCAGCAGAATTTCCATATCATTTTGATCATTTATCGTCCACGGATGGACCAAAACCCCGTGGGCCTGCAAGTTTTCAACGAATCGTGGCGTGGTTACCGCCAATCCTGAAAAAGACTGGGGCACCTGAAACGCCGCGGCCGGAGGCGTCCACAATCGGTGTAACCCCAGCAAATTCAGTACGTAGAACTCAATCACCTCATTTTGCACCACAGAGGTTGGGACATCGGGGCACTCTGCCCGAAACTCCTCGATCACGTCTTGATGAAACGAGGCCACAAGTACACGCTCAGGGCCGGTTCGGCCATATTTTTGTAGCAACTCGCAAAACGGGACAACAATACTTGGCTCCTGCTGTTTGATCTCGATGTTCATCGGCATATCGGGATGAGACTCAAACACCGCCTCCAAAGAAGCAATCCGGATCCCTTGTCCCCGATACGGCCGATCCGATCGGTGGCTCTCTTCTGCAAGCGTGGGCCAGTTGTAGCCTGCATCTAGCTGTTGAAGCTCAGCAAAAGTCATATCGTTGACCCGGCCGGTGCCGTCCGTTGTCCGGTCAACCGTGGCATCATGGATGGTTACCAGCACCCCGTCACTTGTGCTGTGAATATCCATCTCCAGCACATCAACGCCCAGTTCAACCGCATGGTCAAAGGCGCTCATCGTATTCGACGGCCGTAGCCCGTCTCCCCCCTGATGCGCAATCACCACAAACTCTTTAGATTGAAACTGCGGTTCAGACTGTTGCGCGCTGGGGAACACCCATGACAGCAAAAACAGCACCAAATAAACAATCAACAAAAGCCCCACTACCCACATAAAAAATCGGCCGATTAGTCTCATGCTGTAATTATATTGGAAGCGACTTTGCATGTCGCCAAATGATAGCTAAACTCTCCCACGCTATGACCAAGGAAATCACTATTAGCGGACTATCGGCCGAAAAACAGGCCGGTTGGATTCCGCTCTCAGAAACAAATTGTTTGATTCTGGTGGGAGTGACCGGGGTGGGAAAATCAACAACTGTCGATGCGCTAGCTAAAGCCGGGTTATCTTTTTCTCTTTTACCCAATCGCCGCACCTTAACGGACCACTTTATGATCCGATTTTTGCAAGAACAGGCGGGGGAACCGGTTGTGCCGGTTCGTGACCGGGCCGACCGCTTCGACTACACGCGCCGCTATCGGGAGCAGTTTGCTGGGGGGATGGGGCACACCATCGCGACCCTATCAATTGATCCGCAAGAAATCACAACCGAATGGCTGATCTTTGACGGCCTGCGTGGCCAGAACGAAGTCCAACAGGCGGCCGAAGCATTGCCCAAGGCCAAATTTTTAATCCTAGAAGCGCCAGATACCGTTCGGGTTCAGCGTCTCCTAGGACGCAACGACTCATTCGATCAAATCAGCCAATCTGCTACCGGCGGTACAGATTTAGCCCAATTCAGTCGCTTATTTGGTGAGGATGGGGTGAGCCAGCTCGAAGCGCTCGTTGATAGTGGTCAAGTTGAGCTAGACACCCTCATGAGCAAAATCACCATCGTTCAAAAAGAGCGGGAAAATTATGACCCATTCATGGCGAAAATGGCGCTAAGGCATGATGCACCAGAGCGGACGATCACGGTTGATACCTCGAAGCTCTCGGCCAAAGAAGCGGCTACTTTAACCTTGGAGAAACTTAATCGATGACAGTTACGATTCGCACGGCAACCCCGGCCGACGTTCCGGCCATGCTCCCCCATTTCCCACGTTTGTCAGATTTTGAACTACCCGCCAAGCGACAACCACACTATTTTTGGCAAACGGATGAAAAGGCGCTGAAAAAATGGGCGCGTGGGGAAGACGAGTTGCTTGTGCAATTGGCTGAAGGTGACGGCCAAGTGTTGCTTGGCTTTACGATGACGCGCATGGGGGAAGAATTTTTGAGTTATGAGCCGAGCGCCCACTTAGAGGTTTTGATTGTCACGCCTGAAGCTGAAGGGAAAGGGGTGGCTCGTAAGTTAATTGAAGCGGCCGAGGAAAACGCGCAGGCTCACGGGGCAAAAAGCATGTCGCTACACGTTATCGCGACAAATGTGCGGGCACGAGGGCTGTACCAGCATTTAGGCTACTACGAAGAAATAATTCGGAATATCAAGCACTTTTAGATGATCGTTGACCAGATCATCTAAGAAGGGTTTAGCCAGCAAGTACAACGTAAAGGCCCATCCACAGAGCCATTGCACCAGCCATTACACTAACATTGATTAAAGAGCATTTGTATTTTGGAGTCATAATGCTCATATTGTCGACTTTTGAACCCACTCCCACAATGGCGACGTTTAAACTTTGATTTAACCGTGTTTTGATTTTTTTTTCGTGCCTTAAAATTTTGAATTAACCAAGGTTAAATTAATCACTTCACTAACAAAGACCAGTCAGGTTTTTAGTAACTATTGCTCTAAGCACCAGAGATAAACAGAAACCTGACTGGTCTCTTAACGATTAACCAATCAGCCATTGGAACAGCAACATTCCGGCCGTTGATATAACCAACATCGTCACAACGGTTGACATCGGTACTTCTTCACGGGCCTCTGGCAACATTTCTGAAAAGACCATCCAGATCATCGCCCCGGCGGCAAGCCCTAGCCCTACGGCTAAAAACGGCCGAAACGCCAGCACAAACAAAAAGGCAGGCACCGCCATGATCGGTTGTGGCAGACTAGAGAAAATGCTCCATCCGGCCGCACGCCACACGGTTGAACCACGTGGGATCAAGACAAGTGCAATCGCCAAACCTTCTGGGATATTGTGGATCGCAATCGCGGCTGAGATCAATGTTCCGAAATCTTGCCCGTCTCCAAATGAAACTCCCACGCCGATCCCTTCAGCAAATGAATGAACCGTCATAATGCCGATCACAAGGAGCATCTTCATCGCATCAGCGTTCCCCTCAAGCTCCCCAATATCCGGTTCATGCTCTTCCAAAAAGTAACCAGCCACAATAATGAGCACAACACCCAACAGCATGCCGACCACCAGCCGGATAGGGTTAATCTGCCACCCTTCATAAACTAGACCTAAGCTGGCACCCAGCATAAGCCCGGCCGCAGCTGCATTTGCCGCTCCCAAAAAGGTACCGCTAATATTTTTGACAAAAAAGAACGGAAGTGCACCTAATCCAGTAAAAATTGCTGTAATTAACGCCGCACCAAAAACGTACCAAACATCCATAAAACTAACCTCTGTTACAAACAGGTTTAACCATGGTTAAATTATATTTTAAACTCTCAACATTTGCACCTTTCTTAGACAATATTGACCATTTATCCTTGCAACTTAATGGCTTCCTGCTACCCTCCCCAAATGACCCAATTACACTATACATCAGCCATAGAGCTAGCCCGGATGATCCGGGACAAAGAAGTCAGTGTTGTTGATGTGATGAAGGCCCATCTTGCCCGCATTGCAGAAACCAATCCACAAGTAAACGCCATATGCACGCTTCTGCCAGAAGATGATTTATTGGCCCAAGCGGCCGAAAAAGATGCCCAGCTAGCGGCCGGTCACACTCCCGGCCCCCTGTTTGGCTTACCCATCGCAGTAAAAGATTTGGCCTTGACCAAAGGGATTCGCACGACCATGGGATCCTTAATCTACAAAGATTTTGTGCCTGATGTAGACGAGCTTTTTGTAGCACGGATGAAATCGGCCGGAGCGATTATCATCGGCAAAACCAACACCCCGGAATTTGGGGCAGGCTCAAACTCGTTTAACAAAGTTTTTGGCATGACCCGTAATCCATATGACCTGAGCAAAGTAGCGGGTGGGAGCACCGGCGGCGGCGCGGCCGCACTGGCGGCCGGTATGGTTCCATTGGCAGATGGGTCTGATCTGGGGGGATCGGTGCGGAACCCGCCTGGGTTTAACAATGTGTTTGGTCTGCGCCCAAGCCCCGGTCGGATTCCTCGCGTCCCCAACATGCAACCGTGGGGATCGATGCCGGTATTGGGGCCGATGGGGCGCTCGGTTGAAGATGCGGGGCTGTTGCTTTCGGTAATGGCCGGTTACGACGGCCGTGATCCGCTCGCCTTGCAGGGTGATCCAACCATTTATGCACAATCACTGGAAGCCGACATGCGGGGCAAAAAGATCGCCTGGACGCCTGACTTAGGTCGTCTACCCGTTGACCCTGAAGTCGTTCTTGTCCTCGAAAAAAATCTAGCCATCCTTGAAGAGATGGGCTGTATTGTGGAGCGGGCACATCCAAAACTTGAAGGGGGAGAAGAGGTGTTCCAAACGATGCGTGCGGCCGGATTTGCGGCCGGACTTCTGGAAGATCTGAAAAAGCACGCCGACAAAATGAAGAAAACGGTGATTTGGAATATCGAAAAAGGGATTCCGATGACGGGGATTGAAATCGCGGCCGCGCAGAAAAAACGTGGGGAGCATTTTCAAGAGATGGTGGCGTTCATGAACGAGTATGACTATCTGTTACTCCCCACTGCGCAGGTTCCTCCCTTCTCTGTTGATGTTGAATATCCTACGGAGATCAACGGTGTACCGATGGAAACCTACATCGACTGGATGATGATTGTGAGCCTGATCACCAACACAGAACATCCGGCCGCTTCTGTACCAGGCGGATTTACAGCTGATGGTCTGCCGGTTGGCTTACAAATTGTCGGTAAATATCGGGACGAGCTAAGCGTTTTGCAATTTGCCCATGCGTTTGAGCAGGCTACCAAATTTGGGGAAACACGGCCGGAGATTCAGTAACAAGTTTTAAGTATGAAGTGGGTTGATTACGCATCCCACTTCATACTTTCTACCAAAACTTTCGCTTGCAGGGAGCACTGAGCTTGTCGAAGTGCGCTCTCGCATTTTCGAAAGTCCTAACACCTTCAAACTATTCAACTAAAACGGCCGGTTCACTCGGCTCCTCTGGCTTGCGCCAAATGTTGCGTGCAAAGTAGCTGATCCCCAATAACACCCCACCAAATCCGCTAAACAGAATCACAC
>JAHDGV010000004.1:47660-48733 GCA_020631655.1 Chloroflexota bacterium
GCAAAGTAGCTGATCCCCAATAACACCCCACCAAATCCGCTAAACAGAATCACACGGACACCGGTTGAGACATTCTCAAGGTCAACCAAAATCAGCTTGGCGATGGTGAGCAAAATCGTACCGATACCCAATTGGCGCATCAGCGAGCGATCAAACACCATGCCAGCAACCAGCAGAGCAATCGCGTAGATGGCCCACAGGCCGGAAATTAACCCCAGCGAATACTCAAAGTCTTGCACCTGAAACGCCAACCAGATCAAGGCTAAGATGTGGGTTCCAACACCGATCATCGCATCGTACGGTTTCTCCGCAAAACGCAGATCAACCAGCAACAGAGCCACCATCATCACAACAGACGCAAGCGAAGCGAAATTCACAAATGGGGTTGCGCCACCATCCTCAAAGGTCACGCCAAGTCGAACGATCATGACAAAGCCACCGGCCGCAGCCAACAGCAAGCCTAAAAGTTGTAAGAGCTGATCTTTTTGCTCTAAACCATCGTTTAGCTGTTTTTTGATGACGTTAACGGCCAAAATAATCCCGGCCGACATCAGCACCATCAGATTGGGCCATGTCAAATCCCCATCCACATCAAATCCCGCTTGGACCAGCATCGCCAATCCTGCAAAAATAATCGCCTGATACCGTAGCACCCGATTATCACGCACATAGCCCAGAGCAAATACACCCGCATGAATCAGCGTGTGCAAGATCAGCCAGTAGGTGCCGCCGTCAAAGTAGGCATCAAGCTCAAAGCCGGTTACCGGCAAAACAATAAGATGGGTAAATGCTTGATAGATCGCTTTGCTGACCCCCTGTGGCTGAACCCAAGCGGTTACCCCCAAGCCCACCACAAAGATCACGCTGGCTAAAAAGTTTAGGTTGGCAAACGGCCGCTCAATTGAATCTGGCAAGATGCCGCCGAGCCACAAGAAAAACGACCAAACAAACAGCAGATGGGTTGCGATCAACAGCCAGCGCAAATTGCGACGGATACCAAATACGGCCAATCCGGCCGCCTCGACTGATAAGGTGATCAGCAGTGGCACCGTGATATCTCCATCCACTTTTAA
>JAHDGV010000882.1 GCA_020631655.1 Chloroflexota bacterium
GTTGGCTTGAAATCATCGGTGGTTCTCCTTTCTGATGCAGGCAGATTCCTCATAATATTTTAGCATCAGCAGGCAAACGCCCAAAACAGAGCTAAGGCGAGAGCTTGATAGTACAGGAAATTACAAAAGACTAAACTCTCTAGCCAGCTCAACGCCTTTTGCCTACACTCCTTTTTATGATTGGATTCATCATTTCATTTTTGGTGTGGGCCGCATTTCATAGCCTAACGGCCGCGCAAGGGTTTAAAGATCGGGTGGCTGGCCTGATGGGGGAGCGGGCGTATCAGGGATTTTATCGACTCATCTATTCGGCCGTGTCTGTGCTGACCCTGTTGCCGGTGCTGTACTTTTACTGGCAACTGCCCGACCGGCCGTTGTACGCTGTGCCAGCTCCTTTTTCTTGGGGGATGATTGCTCTGCAGGCGGTAGGCTTGATCGGTTTGACCGTGTCTGTGCTTCAGTCAGGGGCGATGGCGTTTGTGGGGGTGCAACAGGCACTTGATTACTTAAACGGCGGCGACATCGGCCGGGAGTCTGGGCTAGGCGAGACGTTGGTCGTGCACGGACTCTATCGCTACATGCGCCATCCGCTGTACACCTTCAGCATGTTGCTACTATGGGCCAGCCCCATCATGACACGCAACAGTTTGATCATGGTGGTTTTAATCACTGCTTATTTTGTGGTGGGGTCTTTTATTGAGGAGCGTCGCTTGGAGCAAGATTTTGGGGAAGATTATGTGGCTTATAAACGGGCCGTCGGCCGGTTCACCCCATTCTTCTAACTGATTTACTCTTATGTCAATCTGTTTCGGGCTACTTTTCTTATAATCATAGGACTCTGTTCTATATTCATGGTGCCTTCATCACAACTACGTAGAATCACCCATATATCGATCTCCTCTTAGGTACTACTATCACACATGGGAAGCGTAATTTTTGGGTTACAAACGAAAATTGACTGATGTATCCAGTATATGCGAGCAAAACTTGATGAATAAAAATAAAATCACCGATGGATTGAGGCCTCACGCAATTATTGTTGAGGATGAAAGTTCATTGTCCGAAATCTATAAAGTAGCATTGACCCAAGCCGGATATTTTGTGCAAACGATTCACAACGGGACAGATGCGATTAACCATCTAAAAAAAGTTTCTCCCCGTCTGTTGTTACTTGATCTTAATTTGCCCGGTGCCTCGGGTGATGAGATCTTGGCATCTATTGAAGATGTAGATGCTTATCGAGACACTAAAATCTTTTTGATTTCAGCAAATGCCAGAATGGGGAGACATTTGGCCAGCAAAGTGGATTTGGTTCTAGAAAAGCCGGTTCGATTTAACTTGCTAATCCGTTTGGCTGAAAAATATAAACCGATACGCAATGAGGAGCCGCTGATCGACCTTGGCTCAAACTTTTTTAATAGCGTTTTGAGCTAACCTGTTTTTCTGAGCAGGAATTTCGATTCGAGCCACTAAAAACGGAAAATCTAGGGAACTCTACAGCCACACCAGATGACATATAAATACAAAAGCCGAAACAGACCTCCGTTTCGGCTTCAATATTCATCCT
>JAHDGV010000883.1 GCA_020631655.1 Chloroflexota bacterium
AAAATCGACACAATCGACCCATCTGCCCCAAATTTGGTGTCGGCCGCGCCGTAGACCAGCCTCGGGAGCCGTGCCTGAATCATCGCTCCGGCACACATCGGGCAGGGTTCAAGCGTACAGTAGAGCGTCACATCGAGCAGGCGCCAGTTGTCTAGCTTTTGAGCCGCCTCGCGCAGGGCGATCATTTCCGCATGGGCTGTTGGATCAGTATCGCTCTCCTTGCGGTTGTGCCCCCGGCCGATAATTTCGCCGTTGTAAACCGCCACTGCACCGACCGGCACCTCCTCCAAATCGGCCGCTTTTTGGGCCTCGGCTAGAGCCATCTGCATAAAATGAAGGTCACGTTCATGTTGATCCATAATTAAAAGTATAAGGGGGAAAGGGTAAAGGATAAAGGAACGGCGTGAAACTATTTTTATCCTTTCCCCTTTATCCTTGTTATACTTTCCCACCTATGACCGCGACCACCAATCCCAAAGACCATCAATTTATCAGCGAGCCAAACAAAGCGATGATCACGCTCGCTATCCCTGTGCTGTTTTCGTTGATTGCAGAGCCGATTACCGGCCTGATCGACACCGGTTTTGTGACCCGTTTGGGCGTTATCCCTTTGGCCGCTTTGGGGATTGGGACGGCCGTGCTGTCACTTGGATTTTGGGTGTTCAACTTTTTGGGGATCAGCACACATACCAGCGTGGCGCAGGCCTTGGGCCGGGGTGAAGTTGGGGAAGCATCGAAGGTGACCGCCCTTGCTCTCATCATCGCTTTTATTTTAGGCACGCTGGTGATTTTGATAGTGTGGCCCCTCGCCCCCCAAATGGCCCGCTGGGCGGGGGCGGGTGAGCCAGAAGTGCTGGACACCGCTGTGCTTTATGTGCGGTATAGGCTTTTTGGCGCCCCGGCCGTGATCATGCTCATGGTCGTTTTTGGCACCCTGCGCGGCTTGCAAGACATGGTCTCCCCCATGATTGTGGCGATTGGGATCAACGTGCTGAACATTGTGCTCGACTGGGTGCTGATTTTTGGGGTGGGGCCGTTTCCTGAATGGGGGATTGCGGGGGCCGCAACCGCCAGCGCTTTGGCCCAGTGGATCGGTGTTTTGTGGGCGATTGGGGTTGTTGTGCGCAAACTTGGTCTGCCTGATTCAATCGATTTTTCTCAAACACTCGCATTGTTTAAAGTGGGTGGAGATCTTTTTGTACGGTCAGGGATGTTGATTTTATTTTTGTTTTTTGGGACGCGGGTTGCCAACCAAATGGGGGCCGAGGCCGGGGCCGCTCATCAGGTTATTCGCCAATTATGGATCGTGGCGGTATTTGTGATGGAGGCGTTTGCTGAAACAACGCAGAGCCTGACCGGCTACTTTTTTGGGGCAAAAATGATTGGTCAAGCCAAGCGGGTAGCCCGTTTTGGCATGATGTGGGGACTCGGGGCGGGAGTTGTGGTGGCTACCCTTTTGGCCCTGTTTACTAATTTGATAGTCGGCCGATTTTTGCCAGACGATCCCCTCATCACCGTTGCCTTTATGGCCGCTTGGATACCTACCGTTGTAACCCAGCCTTT
>JAHDGV010000884.1 GCA_020631655.1 Chloroflexota bacterium
ATCGATAACGGCAACATGATTTGGGTAAAGGTGGTGAAGATATTCGCCCCATCCACCCGGGCCGCTTCAAACATCTCTTTGGGGACCTGCGCAAAAAAGTTGCGGAAGATCAGGGTGGTTACCGGTAATCCATAAACAACATGGACCAAGATCAGCCCCCAAACGGTGCCGTAAACCCCAATGTATTGCAAAAATTGCACCATCGGTAGCAGGATGGCCTGATACGGAATGAAAAAGCCAAAGAGCATGATGGTGAACAAAATGTCTGAGCCAGGGAATTTCCATTTGGCAAACAGATATCCGTTGATTGCACCCATCATCGACGACAAAATTGTGGCGGGGATCACCATGATAAAGCTGTTGCGCATGTTGGGGCTTAGCCGTTCCCACGCTTCTGCAAAGCCACCCAAGCTTAAGGTGGTGGGCAGATTCCACATCGTTGAAAGCGAGACGCTTTGGGCATCTTTTAAGCCGTTCACGACCATGACGTACAGGGGCATGAGGTAAAACAGCGCGATCAATAGCAGAAAAATGAGGATCAGTGTGTTTCCAAGTTTGAATTGTGGTCGTTGAAAAGTCATCCGGTTAATCCTCCCGCAGGGTGCTGATTAGGTATGGGACGATGATAATCGCCACCAAAATCAGCATCACGATAGCGGCCGCTGAGCCCAAGTTGTAGCGGGTCGCTTTAAACATAATTTCAAATACAAAGATGGCGGGCACGTCTGTGGCAAAGCCTGGCCCAACCCCAGACATCGCAAAGATGAGGTCGAAGATTTTGAGGGAGACGTGGAGCAGAATCACAAAGACGCTGATCGTGATCGGCCGTAGCATCGGAATAACCACTTTGCGATAGACCTGCCATTCGTTGGCCCCGTCGATACGAGCCGCTTCACGCACCTCTTGGGACACCGTGCCCAAGCCGCCGATGTACATCGCCATCACAAAGCCGGACAGTTGCCACGTTGCCGCGATGGCGACGGGAATCAATGCGGCCGGGATTCCCAGCTTGACAAAGATATTGCCTGCGGCCGGAAAAACCTGTTCTAGAATCCCGTTGATCTCAAACCAAACATCGGGATTGGTTGTCCAACGGGGCTGTAGCGGCTCCATCCCCGCTTGAGTCAAGATCGTATTGATCCCAAGCAGATCAAAAAATAGATTGATGCCGGTTTCTGGGTTAAAGATCCAGCGCCAGGCCACACCGGTCACGATAAACGAAAGGGCGTAGGGAAACAGAATCACGTTCCGAAAAAACCCTTTCGCTGTGATTTTTCTCTCCAACAGGATGGCTAGGCCCAATCCAACCACAATCGCCAGCGTGATAAAAATAATGGTGAAGACAAGTGTGTTGCGCAGATCAGCCTGAAAACGAGGGGTGCGGATCAGATCGCCGTAGGTGGCAAGCATCGGATCACGCAGGGTTAAGTCTTGCTTCAGCGTTCGCCAGTTTGAAATTGAGACCCAAAAGGTGAAGCCGATAAAGACGTAGACAAATATTATGATTGCCGCCATCGACGGCATTAAAACGAGCGGTGACACCCAAGACTCTTTGAACCAGC
>JAHDGV010000885.1 GCA_020631655.1 Chloroflexota bacterium
TAAAAGCGGCCGAAACCGATATTGATCTTAAACCGGAGATGCTTGAGCCTGGGCCACAAGCGGAATTTAAAGATTTTTCAGGGTCTGCACAACAGACTGCGGCTGAGACTGAACCGGCCGCTCCAGTTGAGGAGGATCTGGAATATGTGCGGGCGATTCGAGCCTTGGCAATGATCGTCATTGTGGCCGAGCATTTGGCCTTTCCTCTGATCTATCGATACAACGAAATTTTAATTAACGAATGGTGGATCGGAACGCAAATTTATATTTGGGGAAAGGCGGGATCGCCACTGTTCACCATGGTTAGTGGTTTGCTTTTACTCAATCCATCTAAAAGAAGCCAGACGCTACAGGTGTTTTTCAAAAAGCGCTTTATGAAAGTTCTGATTCCATTTTTAGGATGGTCAGCCATTTATTTGGCATGGCGCCACTATTGGATCGGCACGCAGTTTACAGCCAAAGACATTTTAGTGGCGATTGTTGATGGGCCTGTTTATTACCACATGTGGTTTATCCAAATGATTTTGGGCCTGTACTTGGCTACACCCATCATGCGGATTTATACGCGCTACGCCAGCCGGGAAAACATGATTTATTTTTTGACCGTTTGGTTTATCGGAACCGGATTTTTTCCGATTGTGAAGCGGTACCTGGGGTTTGAAATCGGGATAGACATGTATGTGATGGTTGGCTTTATGGGCTACTTCGTGCTGGGGTATTTTTTACGGCCGGTGAAGCTTAATCGCCAGCAGATGATGCTGTGTTTGTGGGCCGTCATCATTCTCTCTTTAGGGACAATGGCGATTACACATTATTTAACCGTTCAATTAGATGGGAAGTTTGGAGGCTTTTTTACGATGAATCTGAGCCCCAACATTATGATTCTATCAACCGTCTTTTTCCTGTTTATGAAATCGCTCGACTACAAAAAGATTTATGAACGGCATCCGTGGTTTGGATCGTTTGTGACCCATGTTTCAAGTACTAGTTTTGGGCTGTATTTAGTGCACGTGATGATCGTTGAGGATTTCCGTTCCGGCCGGCCGGGGATTGAGCTACACGGCATGACGTGGCATCCGGCCATTGCGATACCGGTGCTTACCATTGCGACGATGCTTGTCTCGTATTTGATCGTAAAACGGATGCAACAGATTCCCTACATTAGGCAGATTGTTCCTTAATTGATTCTATCGACGTAAATTTTGAAATAAAAAAAGCCCGCAACAAAAATTGTTGCGGACTTTTTGCATCAGATTAACTCGATTTGGGATTTAACTTTTATCCCTGTCACAGGTGGGTTCAAGTCCCAGAATGTTAATAGGAATTTGCCTGTGACTGGGATATTTAGCCAAGGATATCCCAGTCATGGGGCCCAACTTAATTTCGTCAAGCAAGTATTCTCAACCCCATGACAGGGATAGAACTTGAGCTCAACATCTTAGGACTTGGATTAATTCGAAGCACATTTTACGAACTACATGAAAGCATCGAACAGCCCGGCCGAGTTCGAGCCCAATCCGGCCGTTTCGCCGCCCATTTCTCCATCTCCGGCTGTTCGTCAT
>JAHDGV010000886.1 GCA_020631655.1 Chloroflexota bacterium
ATGCCTTCTTGTCAGAAAAGATTTTTTCAGTGCATGTTAACGGCCGGAAATTTAGATTTATGCTACAAACGCTCCTTTGTTGGGCTGTATAGTTGATTGATAAACATGCGATGTGAGATATGAATCGAGGTGAACTGTTACGAATTTTGCGGGAGCGACTGAGCCTTGAAGAGGTAAACGACATCCTTTTTGAATTGGATGACATTTCTCATGATGAGTTTGTAGGGAACAAAAGTGAACGGATCAAAGCGTTTATTTTGTTTCTCGAACAGCGTAATCGACTGCATGAGCTAACAGATTGGCTGGCTGAATATCGGCCGGACATTGACCTCTCTTCCATTTCACAAACAAATAGTAAAATCATTGGCTCGCAATCTACTCCTGTTACTTTTTCTATCAATTGGGGATATGTTCTTGTAGTAGCCGTTTTGACCTTTGGTGTTGTGGGGATGATTTACATGTTGCGCCCGGGTGACGAGCCTGAACCAATTGAATTAGCAACTGCCGTTGCCGTTCTTCCAACTGAGACAGCAACAATTGAGACACCTGAACCAACCTTATCTCCAACATCTAAGCCGACTGAGCCACCAACATTGGTTCCAACCAATACACCAATGCCTACCCAGACTCAAACTCCTTTGCCTAGCGACACACCATCGGCAACACCAACGCATACGCCTACCCCTGTGCCTACAAGTACGCCTACTTTAGAACCTACTCCCACTCCTAGAGAAGTCCAAATGTGGGTGCGTTTAAAAGATGTGGATAACAAGGCAAAATTAATTTTGAAGAAGACCGATAGCGTGATTTTGGAACATGATTTAGAAAGTCCATCTGGTTTTCAAAAGATAAATGACTTTATTAGTGCGGATGATGGGCTTGAATATTTCAAGCTTGAATTGAGGGATACTGATCCATTTAACCAGAGGAGCTGGGTGACAGTTGAAGTTTATTTGAATTCGACAACTGGGAACCCCACATGGAAAAAAGATTGCTCTAGTCGTGGGGATGACTGTGGCGGGGATCGAAACTTTTGTTACGAGGTGAGTGTCAGTAGCGCTAATCCCCGATGGGCAAATGTTTCTGAGGATTTCTGTAAGTAGCATCACAACCAGAACTGATGGGTGGTTTGAATTGTCATAAGTCAAACAAACTCGCCTGCTTCGGCCGTCCATCATCTTTTTGTGGGCCGTTTTGTTTGATGGGGGTCAACCTACGAGCCTTTTTGCGTGATCCATGTTTTTCATACACGGCCAACGCTGCCGCCTTCGTCTCCGGCCGTTTTTTGATCGCAAAGTAGTCAGCCTTCATCCCTTTTGAATTTGATTCCCAATCAACCAGCGGTTTGGGATAGCCAGATATTTGCTGCATGTGGCGTAGCTGAATCTCATCGGCCGATAGATGGGCCAGCTCAGGGACCCACTGGCGCACAAAGACCGCATCGGGGTCCTGCTCCGCAAACTGCTTGTCGGGCGAATAGACCCGCAACTGATTGATTCCGGCCATCCCCGCCTGCATCTGGATTTGTGAGATGTGAATTCCCGGCTCGTAGTCGGCCCACA
>JAHDGV010000887.1 GCA_020631655.1 Chloroflexota bacterium
CAACCCCATAAACCTGCGCAGATGGCTGACTCAACGCCGCTTCAATCCCCACACTGCCACTCCCCGCACCGATGTCCCACAAAACTTCCTCCGGCCGCAACCCCATCTCCCCCAACACACTCAACCTCACCTCACGCTTCGTAATCTGCTTCCGCTCAGTCACAAACGCATCATCACTCAGCCCCAAAATCCCACCTTTTCGCGGATCATCATTCCACACCACAAACACATTCAGCGCATCAAACTCACGCCCGGCCGCCTCCGCCACCGTCATTTTATAGATGGCTTGCTCACCCGACCCAAGCCGCTCGCACACCGCACAACCATTCGATCCATCTAACCCCATCCCCAAAAGATCAGTCGCCAAACTCCCCGGCGTGTTCCCCCTATCTGTCAAAATCCCCGTCAGCCCGTGTGTCATCACCGCCACCAACGCCTTCCGCCGATCTCTCCCATGCGCCGTCACCAGCTTCGCATCCTGCCAAGGCACACCCAACGCCCCAAACGCCAACTGAAAACTGCTCACCGCAGGCACAATGTTTAAACACTCCGCATCAAAATACCGGCGCAACGTCCCACCAATCCCAAAACACAGCGGATCACCCGACGCCAACACAACCACCCGCTCACCAGCCTTCCGACGCTCCTCAACAGCCCCCATCACCTCAGCGATATTTGCCGTAATCGCTAACCTTTCCGGTGAGGAAAGGCCCTTTTGCCCCTGCCCAACCCCATCAAACAAACCCAACTGCCGTTTGCCACCCACCAACAGATCAGCCTGCTCAATCCAGCCCATCTGCTCCTGCGTCACTCTTCGATTCCAGCCACCTTCAAGGCCGATCACCACTATCGGATTGAGATTACTCATTGCCGATTGCCCATTCTCCATTGTTTATTGCCCATTAAAATTTTCGATTCACGATTTCGGATTGACGATTGATCACCAATCCGACCATCCGCGCTAATCCGCAATATCCGCGGCTAAAAAACTTTGCGCCTCTGCGCCTTCGCGTTAATCCAGCCGACGACAAAAAAACCTTTAACCTCAACACCCATAGAAACCGGTATCTGTGAGAAAAAATCCCTATCCATTCGATTCCAGCCACCTTCAACGCCAATCACCACAATTCGATTCTGTTCCATTTACGATTCACGATTTTAGATTGACGATTGATCATCAATCCAGCCATCCGCGCTAATCCGCAATATCCGCGGCTAAAAAGCTTTGCGCCTCTGCGCCTTCGCGTTAATCCAGCCGACGACAAAAAAACCTTTGACATCAGCACCCATAAAAACCAATATCTGAGAGAAAAAATCCCTATCCACCAGTAATTCCCCTTCCATCTTCATCATCCTTATACGCATTCGTCGGATCATCCGCCAAACGCTCCATCAGAGACCTGTCAGTTGAAGCCACTTCGCTACTGGCCACAACATCACTCAAAGCCTCAGCCAAAATCCGTGGCTCATTAAAATCAACCAAAATCGCATCCACCGGCAAATCCGGCCTTCTCCTCAACAAATTTCTGCAAATTCTCCTGCGCCATCTCCGTTACCCGTT
>JAHDGV010000193.1:0-7432 GCA_020631655.1 Chloroflexota bacterium
GAGGTTAATTATGTCTAGAGTTTCAGTATTACCAGCAGAACGCGGTGCATCGGCCGATGCGATGGCGGATCCGTTAGTCTCCTTTCATTTTGGCGTTGACTTATCTGGCAAATCGATTGGCTTTTTCATGGAGTGCTCTGGTCTTGGATCAGAAAACGAAGTGATTGAACAGAAGGTGGTAAACGATCAAGGTCGCGAAATCACCATGAAAATCCCCGGCCGTTTGAAATGGGAGAACATCACTCTTAAACGGGGAATCACCAGCGACATGACGATTTGGGATTGGCGGGCGATGGTGGTTGACGGCAACGTCGACTCGGCCCGTATCAACGGTTCGATCATCATGTACAACATGTTGGGCGATGAAGTAGCTCGTTGGAATTTTATCAACGGCTGGCCGGCCAAAGTGACTGGCCCAACACCCAAAGCGGACAGCAACGAAATCGGCGTTGAAGAGCTGACGATTACCCATGAATACATCGAACGTGTTCAGGCGGGTGACACAGCTGTTTCGGCGGCCGGTAGTTAGCCTTTGGCTTGTAGCTCTTGGCCGTTGGCATTTGTGTTCTTCTCAAAAAGCCAACGGCTAAGGGTAATAGTTATCTATGGTTACCGAATACGAATTCAATCTGCCGGTCGGGTTTGTGGATCAAAACGGACAGCATCAGCAATACGGCCGGATGCGGCTGGCAACTGCGGCCGACGAAATGGACGCAATTGAACAGCTCGAAGGGGAACATCCTTCGCGACTGCCGCTTTATTTGCTCGATCGGGTCATTATTCAGTTGGGCAGCTATGGGGCTGAATCGATTGATCCGCGCTTCTTGCAACAGCTGTACGCGGCCGACCTCGCATTTTTGAGCGATGTTTATCTGCAAATCAACAGCCCGCCAAATGGATCTGTTCAGGCGTAGGGGACACCATCATGAAAAAGAAAACGACTCCTCCGGCTCCACTTGCTTTTCGGGCGACCGGCAAGCAATCGCTTCGCAGACTTAATCATCCTCTGGTTGATCAAATTACTGAGCGGGTTTATGCCCAGTTCCAACGAGATGTGCGCATTGAGCGGGAACGCGCAAATCGCCGTAAATAAACGTCTATCAAAACATGCTTCAGACTGACCGCATCTTTCGCCAATCGATCAACGCTTTTGAACCGGCCGCCGGATTCCGGTTTTTGGTTCAGGTGGATGGGAAAACCATCGGTGCATTTACCGATTGCAAACTACCAACTGTTTCTTGGAAAACCCAAGAAATTACTGAAGGTGGCTTGAACACCCATACACATGAGTTGATCGGACAACGTAAAAAGTCAAAGATGACGCTCAAGCGGGGTGTGGCGATTAGTAAAGATTTGACCGTGTGGTACGCCGCTACGCTTAATCAAGTTGTGGACCGGCGCACGGTAGACGTGATGGTGCTCGACCATCAACGAAAACCGGTCATCACATGGTCGATCCAGAACGCATTCCCGCTCAAATGGCAGGGGCCAAAACTGCAGACCAAAGCCAAAACAATTGCGATTGAGAGCTTAACGCTTTCGTGCGGCCTCATTCGCGTCTTTGACGATAACTAAACTTTTATAGAGGTCGAAGGGGGCGGGCGCAATTCTGCGCAGTTAAATCAACTTTGATTCCGCCGCCCTTCAAACTCTACGGCAAACCTTCATGTCAGAAGTTTCAAACCTAAATGGCGCAGGCTGGCGCCTTTATCGACACATCAATCGATACTCAAAAATGTCTGTTTTGTTTGGCAGTAACGTTGCTCAATTGGCAACGGCCGGGCAGGTTCAGCCTGCACAACAGGTGGATGGGTTATCACGGTTTGAAACTGATTATGGTTGGGGAGAGTCCCATTCAGAACCACAATCAGCTGTTAGCAATCCTGCACCGTCTCCGGCCGGACAACCTAGCTTTGCCCAAAGGACTGTGCAACCGGTAGCCTCTCATCCGCCACCTGCACCGCTGGCCCGGCCGGTAAACCTACCGTTACCAAGCCCTGTCTCAACAGCTAGCAACGGACAACATCAAATTCAACCTGTAGTGGCTCGTTCAGCTGCATCTACCCATGCAGTACCTACAATTGTTCCACAAGCTAACCTCGTCAGACCCGCTCAGCCCGTTCAACAAATTGCGCAGCCCCAGCCAACCATCCGGCCGGTTAATCGCAATATGCCTCCGATGCCGAGCGCCACAGCACAACCTGTCGCTCCACCCATCGTTTTGCCTGCCCAGCCGCCTTCGATTGAGCGATCTTTTGAGCCACAGCAACCTATTTCTCAGCAGCCGTCTATTGCACAACCTGTGCCATCACAAGCTGCACCGGTACAACCTTTAGCGCCAACCGTTAACAGAGCTACAAGTAATCAGCCTGCGTCACCCATCCAACCGATACAGCCTGCACCTGCCGCTGAACGGCAGAACTCAGCCGTTGAACCGAAAGGCTCAACCGTTGATCGGGCTCAACAAGAGCGTATGGGGCAGATGGCGGTTCACAACCCTGACATGGTTAAGGTGCCAAAACATTTGAATGCGACACAGGTCTGGAACGGCCTATCTCGCATCAATCAGTTCCACGCGGATCGTGAGGCTGATGAGGACACCCGCTCACCGTGGGAGCGAAAGGTGGTTGAGACGAAGCCTGAACGGCCGAAAAAGGTATTGCGGCGTACGGCGATTGAGGAAGTTGGGTCAACCAAAAAGAAACGATCAGAGCCACGCCCCGTTCAACGTGAGGTCACCGCCTCGCAACTTGAACAGTCCTCTCAGGCCCCGAAAACAATTAATAGTGATCCTGAACCCGTGGTGGCTCAGGACAACACTCCTTCCCTTGAGGAAGTTTGGCCCGTACAGCGTTTGGAGGAGCCGTCTGATTTTGGTAACCCTGATGGGTTGGATGCTGACTTGGTGAATTTAGATCCACCTTCCCGGCCGACCTTAAATCGTGAAGAGCAAACAAATGCGGCTGAAATTGAATCGGTTGTAAACCGTGTTGAATCAGCGCAACAGTCTGATTCATCCATTGATTTTGTCCCTCCAACACGTCCCCGGCCGCAGATTGTGCGTCGCTCAAAAGCTGAACCATCGCAACCTGCACCACCAACAGAAGGCGTACATGTGGACTCTGATCCCGTACAGCGCGAGCCATTCGGCGTGCAAACTGAATTTGGAGAGCTGCCCAGCGATCTTTGGCAGTTAGTCGGAGACCAACCGCCAGCCAAAGCAGAACCGGCCGCTCAGCGAGCCATTGAGCCTGATGTTGCGCCATCAGCGGCCGAAAGTTTGGATGCGCCTCAGGCCCCTGCAAGTCAGCCAGTTGCCCGATCTATAGAGCCATCTCAGCCGGTTGAATCACAGCCACAGTCGGAACCTTTTCAAGCTTCTGATATAGCCTCAGAGCCGATTTCTCAAACTCAAAACAATCAGGTGGTAGCGCCGCCTTTGGCTAGGGACTCGGTTGAAGCCGCAGGGGCAATTCCGACGGTTGATCAACCCATCCAGCCAAAAAGTGAGCCAACTGGGCACCACGTTGAACCGTTAACTGCCCCTGCAACCCCGAGTGCTGAGGCTTCACCCATCAACCGAGTTGAGGCAACCCCAGAGGGCGATGAGCCTTTTGACGAAGTTGCCCCAATCAATCGAGCGACTGAAGAGCGGCCGCCATCTGAACCTGTTCAACAGCCAGCTTTGGAACCGGCCAGTTTCCGGCCGGTGATGCGGGCTGAGCCTGATTTTGCAGAGATCGATGACATCGCAACTGATGATGGTGGTTCAGTTGAAGAACCCTCTCCGGAACCGGAATCACTCGATTCAACTTCAGAATCAATCACCGATTTGGCTAATGGTGCAGAGCCCAAAGGGGCGATGATCTTTGCTGATCCTGAAACGGCCGAAGCGGATGGTGGGCAGGCGGCACCCGTTGAAGTCAACATGCCGCAACTGGAGCAACCAGCTACTCTGTTCGGGGATCCTGATGAGGTGACTCAAGTTGCGGCCGAAGCTGAGCCAAAAAGCGCGGGTGAAAGCGTGACCTTGTTCGCAGATGAGGAACAGGCGGCCGAAAAAATCGACACCCCCGTGCCGGTATCGATCCAGTCTGAGGCTGAAGAATCGGAGCCACAGCAGGCTTATGGGGACGAGGCGCAGGTGAGCTCTATAACGGCCGCCGGAGATTCTGGGGAAAAAGAAGGTGGGTTGACCCTTTATCCAGATGATGACGCGGTAACGGGAAGCGCGATTGAGCTGAAAATAAAAGTAAGCGGTGAAGAAGAATTGCTTATCGGTTTTGCTGACAGCAATCAGTTGAGTCAGTTTATCGATGTAGCGGCCGCGTCTGATCAACCACCTGGGCTGATGCTGTTCCCGGCCGAAGACGGAGATGGGGAAGGTGAGTTTGATCCGGTTCCGTTTTTGCTCCAGCGGCAGGGTGAGCAAGATCTCGTGATTGGCTTTGCGGATGAGGCGACTTTGGATGCATTTTTGAGCGAGGCGAGCGCGGTTGAGCGTGGTTCTACTGCGTTGATTTATGCAGAGCAGGAACCGGCCGATGAAGATTTAGAAAACCCGGTAGAGGTTCATTTTCGCTCTGCTGATGGGAACGATGTGCTTTTGGGATATGCAGATTCAGAGGCTTTGGAAGATCTGATCCAAGCGGCCGATGAAGTGAATCCTGAAAACGACTTAAACGAATTAACCCAGCTGGTTTACGGCCGATTGCGCCATCAACTGCAGGTTGAAAACGAAAGACGGGGGATTTCTAGCTAACGGCTAAAAGCTAAACATGTCACGATTATCTGATATCCGGTCGCAAATTCGGGCCACTCAAATCGAACTTGATGTCGCCAATAAAAATTTGGACGACGCCGCTACCTTTATCAAAGAGAGGTACAAGATGGGGCTTGCGGGCATTCACGCTGCCCAACGTCAAGAACAGATTGTCCGAGATCGGTTGAAGCCGAGAGTCAAAGAACTTGAATTAAAACTCCGGGCTTTAAAAGCGCAAGAGGCTGAAGAGCTACGCAAAGAACAGGCACGACGCCAACAGCGACATTCAGTTGTTAATCGACAGAAACGTGCAAATCTGACCCAAGGAGAACTTGTGCCCGCCACAATTTACCCGGTGAATAGCGAAGGTGTCCCAAAATCTTCAGCGCTCCGGACAATGGTTCAGCCGGTATTTTTCCACTTTAATCCAAAAGAATATTCGCTCAAGATCAAAAATAAATACACCGACAGCGGGCTGAATCAGAATAAAAATTACAACATTGAATTTGATTCACAGATCGAGCCGCGCAAGCTGACTTTGAGCTCGATTTGGTTTGATACCACTCAATCTGGTGAAGACGTGAGTCAGGTAACGGACAAGCTGATGATGTACGCTGAGCAGGATACAGGTGGCGCTGACTTGCGCACAAGTTTGTCTGTAGCAAACCCAACCTATGCTGCATTTGAATGGGGGACGTTTCGGTTTTTGTCGGTGGTTGAGTCGGTTTCGGTGGAGTTTGTTCGCTTCCGGCCGGATGGGATTCCGACTCGGGCCAAGGCCTCCTTATCCCTAAAAGAATTTAAGCACCGGGCGCTGTACAGCAAGCAAAACCCGTCGAGCGGCGGCCGACCAGAGGTCCGCTTATGGCAGGTATCACTCGGTGACAGATTGGACACCATTGCAACCAAAATCTACGGTGATCCAACCGATTGGCGGCTGATCGCCCAGCACAACAACATTCTTGATCCCTTTTCACTACAGCCGGGACAAACACTTGAGATCCCAGCTAGGTGGAGACTTTGAGCCGATAACGGCCAATAACTAAACATGAGTTGGAACGCGCAATATTACGCTGGTGACAAACTTGGCGGCAAGGTAGTTGCTGAACAAGTCGAGGCCAGCATCGACATCTCAAAAGCGGATGATTTACCGGAAGGGGCCAAGCCTCATGCGGGTAAGTTTTCGGTGCGCTGGACCAAAACGATTAACGGGCCGGGCAAGTTCAAATTTAAGTTTAGTGCAGATGACGGGATGCGTGCCCGCGCCAACGGCCGCACGTTTCACAATGTGTGGAACTACACCAAAGAGACGTATGAACGTGAAGTCAAGCTTAATGCTGGCCCCAACCAAATTGTTATTGAGTTTTATAACGGCGGTGGCCCGTTTTATGCGGTGGCAACTTATGAAAAGATTGCGGGGCAGGACAAGCAAGATATTGCCAAAGCGCGTAAGCAGGTTAACGCGGCCGGGCCGGTCACACGGGGTGGGCTACAGCCTGCTCGTATTTATGAAGTTGATGATGATGGGGAGCCGATTTACGGATCTCGTTACGGCATTTTGTACTGCTCGTTCAACCCGAAATCATACAAAATCAAAAAGAGCAGTTCGTTTATTGGCAAAGGGCTAGATGACGATAAAAACTTTGCCAAACAGGGTGAAAAAACGACCAGTAAACCGCGCGAACTGACGCTAAAAGAAATTTGGTTTGATAGCAGTGAACCGGCCCCGGGTCAGCCCTTCCAAGATGTGAGCAAAGATGTTGAAAAACTAATTGAATTTGCTGAAACAACAGCGGCCAAGTACGAGGCGAACTTCCAAACGGCCGATACCGCCAAAGCGCCTCCCCCCAAAATCGCATTTATGTGGGGGCGATTCCGCTTTTTAGGGGTGATTACCAGCGTAAAAGTCAAATACACCCACTTTTCGTCAAATGGTATTCCGTTACGGGCCAAGGTGGGGTTGAAGTTAAAAGAATTTAGACATCGTCGGGTCTATCCCGCCCAGAATCCAACCTCTGGCAGTGATAAGTTGGATCGCATGTGGCAGGTGCAACAGGGTCAACGGCTTGATCTGATTGCGGCCGAGGTTTACGACGATGCGACCCGCTGGCGCATGTTGGCCCAGCACAACGGGATCGACGATCCACTCACAATCCGGCCGGGTGACTGGCTGAAAATCCCAGCTTTATAGCTTAATCAGCTAATCAGCACATTCGCGTCGCTCGTTTTCAGCTTGTCAGGCTGATCAAGCTGACTGGCTGATTGAGCTGAAGTGCTAAAAATTATGCCTGAAAAAATAGCAGAACTAACCAGTCAAATATATGTCAAGCGGGAAGACGCAGTTGTCCCCAACAACATCATGGTTCGGTTGACCGAACTTGTTGTTGACCAACACTGCCATTTGCCCAATATGTTTGAGATGCGCTTTCAAGATCGGGAGTTAGAACTGATTGATAAAGGTGTGTTCGATCTGCACGAGGAAATTGAAATCGGGGCGACCGTACGCGGCCGGCCGGTGCAATTAATCAAAGGGATTGTGACCGCAGTTGAGCCATCTTTTTCCGCTGAAGGCTCGGTTGAGTTTGTGATCCGTGGCTACGACAAATCGATCCAACTTTACCGAGAGCCGAAATCACGCGTGTATCGGAATATGCGGGATAGCGATATCGC
>JAHDGV010000193.1:7532-9732 GCA_020631655.1 Chloroflexota bacterium
GTCGAAGAGGTGCAGGTGCGTGGCTGGGATCCCAACACGCAAAAACCGATTGTCGGCCGGTCAAAAAACAACGATCTATTGCCTAAAGCTTCGGCCGGGCAAAAGCCATCCCGCTCAAAATCAGGCAGTTACAGCCTGATGGTGACGGACATGGGGGTTGCTGATCAAACGGAAGCGAATTTGCTGGCTCGCGCCCGGATGAGCGAACGCAGTGGGGCGTTTCTTGAAGTTGAGGGCAGCGTTTTCCGTCGGCCGGATGTGACTGCGGGCGAAATGATTGAGCTGGACGGGATTGGAGAGCGATTTAGCGGCCAGTATTTGGTTACGAATGCGACCCACAGCTATAGCTCATCGGCCGGGCTGTTTACCCGATTTACGGTACGCGGTCTGCGCAACGGCCTGCTGACTGAGCAAATGAGCAATTTGCCAGCGGTCCAAAAGTTTAACAACCCGGTTGTGGCGATAGTTTCTAACAACAAAGACCCGCAAGGCTGGGGGCGCGTTAAGCTCAACTATCCGTGGCTGGAAGAAAAACTTGAGAGCGATTGGGCAAGGGTGAGTTATCCCGGCGCGGGTGGGGCTGGTAGCGGGATGGCGGCGATCCCGGCCGTGAATGACGAAGTTCTCGTGATTTTTGAACACGGCGATTTTAATCGGCCGTTTGTGATCGGCTCACTGTTTAATGGCAAAAACATCCAAAAGAAGAGTGCCAAAGGGAATGAAGACCCCGCGCAAATTCGAGAATGGCGGAGCGCAAAAGGGCACACCATCACCCTAACCGACAAACATGGGGCTGAAAAAATTGAGGTGAGATCAAAAGCCGGTCACCAGATGGTTCTGGACGACACGCAAAAAACATTGGAAATCAAAGCGGCCGGTGGCCAAAAAATCACCCTCACCAGAAGTGGTGAAGTTGTCATAGAAGGGAAAGGGGTCAAGGTGAAATCGGCCGGGCAACTTTCGTTAGAAGCTGGCTCAAATATGAGTATTCGTGCCAACGGCAAACTGGACCTTAAAGGGTCAGTTATTAATTTGAACTAAGCGTAGGGGGCGAAGGGGTCGGGCGCAAAGTCCATTCTTCGAAACCAAGTTGGTTCCGACCCCTTCGACCCCTACCGAGAACAATCATGTCTAGACCCGCAGTAAAAAAAGGCGACCAAATCATCGCCACAGACATCCACATTGTGCTTGTGCCGACCCCGCCGGGCGGCAATATTCCAACCCCGTTACCCCATCCATTTTTTGGATTGATTGACGGCAATCTGAGCAAGAACGTGCGCATTAACAAAGTTCCTGCGGCCACGATAGGTAGCACCGCAACCAACCGGCCGTCCCACATTCCAACCCCGCCGGGCGTATCGTTTCAAGTTCCCCCAACCAACAAAGGGGTGATCATGAAGGGCAGCGCAAACGTGTTTATTAACGGCAAACCGGCCGCTCGTGTGGGCGACACAGTCCAAACCTGCGGGGATCCACCCAACATGACTGGGCAGATTATATCGACGAACGCTACCGTTTTAATTGGAGGATAGCGAAAAATGGCAAACGCATTAATCGGACACGGGCTTTCGTTCCCACTAAATTTTGACCAAACGGGCGGCCTTTCGATCACCGGAGATCGCACCGAACTGGAGCAGTCGATCATGATTATTTTGGGCACCAGCCCGGGTGAGCGTGTGATGCGGCCGAAGTTTGGCTGCCGGTTACAAGAGGTTTTGTTCATGCAAAACAATGAGCAAACGGCCGCGATTGCCACACACATGGTTGAAGATGCTTTGGCGATGTGGGAACCCCGCATCACCGTAACCGAAGTAGACGCCAAACCTGATCCAAACGACGGAAGTCGGATGCTGATCGAAATTGAATATGAGGTCAAAGCGACCAACGACCGCCGCAGTCTGGTGTATCCGTTTTATGTGATACCGGACGAAGAATAAAACCCAGTGATCAGTCCGCTACGCGGCGGTGGCCTTCGGCCCAGTAATCGGTCTTGCATTCTTTGCATAGATGAACCGTTTACTGATGCGAAGCAGACCGGCCCGAAGGGCACTGAATACTGATTACCGAAAGATTATGCCTTTAACCACCCCCGTTTTAGACGACCGCTCGTTTCAGAGCATCGTCGATGAAGCCAAAAAACGAATCCCCCACTACACCGAAGAGTGGACCGACCACAACGTGAGTGACCCCGGTGTGACGC
>JAHDGV010000888.1 GCA_020631655.1 Chloroflexota bacterium
AGGACCACGCTACAAAGTCAGCTTTGAAATCGTTTGAAGCTGGCATAGCTAACCCAGGATAAACACATGACAACTACATTCAAGAAAACACCAAACCGAGTTATGAACATGAGGGTATTTAACCCGATAGACCCGGCCGATATTGATATTGAGCTGGCACGGTATGAGATAGCACGTTTGCACCGGCAAATACATCTAGCGCAGGACGTTAAACATCGTGTGAGATTTATAACAACGCACCCACAACAATTTGAGTTACAGAGATTGCGGGCGGATGGGTCATGGCGTGGCGATGCATACACCAGTGATTTTACAACAATGGCTAAAGTGCTACTTCGAAAACAAATGGCATCGGCCAATGTGCCGGTTTATGATTTTGAGGATTACGAAGCGGTTCTCAATGCGGCCGTTGATCGGGTAGTATCAATTCTAGAAACAACAGTTAATTAAATTATGAAAATGAGCACAGAAATAAACAGCACGGCCGATACCTCATGGTTAACCGAACTACTCAAAGAACAGAGGGAGACTACCGACAGCATTTTACAGCACGCACGGGATACCAATGTGGACATCTTCGATTGGTTGCAGGACCAGAGTGAAAAAACAGAACGGTTGATTAAGACCATTATTAGGCCATAGCATTAATTATTAGGTAGGGTTCAAGGCCACACGATTGATTGATTTTAATTGTGTGGCTTTTTTGTTGCCTGTTGGGATGCCTAATTAAGTTATATGTAACAACAGTTAAACACCCGTTTGACAGATGTTACAATTCTGCTATAATATCCCTATGACTAACCAAGAGACCCCACAACCCCCCCAGAAACTAGCAGTAGCCTATTATCGAGTATCTACCCAAAAACAGGGTACAAGCGGTTTAGGCCTTGAGGCGCAAGTATCAGCGGTTGCCGACTATGCAGACCGTCAAGGGTTGGAGATTGTTCAAGAGTTTACCGAAATTGAAACAGGCACAAGCAAACGAGCGCGGCCGCAAATTGTTAACGCAATTGCAAAGGCTAAAGAGTTGGGAGCGGTTCTAGTGATTGCCAAACTTGATAGGCTAGCGCGTAACGTGGCGTTCTTATCAAACCTCATGGAAACCGGAGTAAACTTCGTTGCTTGTGACAATCCAAACGCCACAACATTTACGCTTCACATTTTAGCGGCCGTCGCAGAACATGAGGCCAAAATGATTTCAGAGCGAACTAAAGCGGCTTTGAGAGCAACAAAGGCACGGGGGACGAAGCTGGGCACACCGGAGAATCTAACCGAAGATGCAAAAGCTCGCGGCCGCATGGCACAGCGTCAAGCTGCATTGGCCGGATATAGCAAACTAGTGATTGAAAAGATTGTTTCGTTGCGTGAATCAGGTATGGGATTTTCAAAGGTTGCAAAGGCTTTAAACGAGTTGGGAGAAACCACAAGAAAGGGGAAACCGTTTCAGGCGATGACCGTTAAGCGCATTGTCGAACGCTTGCCAGCATAACCGGCCGCTTAAAACCATTCTAAGCACAGAAGGCACCCAATAAGGGTGTCTTTTTTGTTGCCTGTTCACAA
>JAHDGV010000889.1 GCA_020631655.1 Chloroflexota bacterium
CAATTTAACTAATTTTTATTTGAGAGTAACTAGGCATGATTACAGATACAAAATCGCCACTCATCAGCGCAGCGCGCAAAGTGGGTGAAGAAACAATTTCAAAATACGCGGCGGAAATTGATGAGCAATACCGTTTTCCAAAAGAAAACTTTGAGGCACTACATGCTGAGAATTTGATGGGGCTTTTTGTTCCCGAATCACTTGGGGGACAACCAACCAACTATCACGAATATTGTCACATCGCTTCGATATTAGGGGAGTATTGTTTGTCTACTGCCCTAATTTGGGTCATGCATACGCTGCAGGTTGCGCTCCTTGCTGATCATGCGGCTGATGACTATCCCGAGGTTTTGGAGGATATTGCTAAAAACGGAAAGCTACTCGGATCGGTCACCACCGAATTTGGCAAAGGGAGTAGCTTGCTCAACGTCAAATCTCCGCTTGAGTTTGATGGGGATAAAATGTTTGTACGGCGCAAAACCCCCATTTCAAGCTACTCTGAGCAGGCTGAATACTTCTTGCTGACGATGCGGGCCAACGAGAATGCACCTTCGTCTGATACCCGCTTGGTGCTCCTAAAACGGAGTGACAAGGGGACGATAGAATCACACGGCTCTTGGCGGGCGATGGGGATGAGAGGGACCGGGAGTGTTCCGACTTCCTTCGACATGGAAGTGGATAAAAGCCGAATGCTTTCAAAGCCGTTCCGTACGCTTGCGATGCAGTCGATGACGCCAGTGTCTCATTTGGGGTGGGCGGCCGCGTGGTACGGCGCCGCATCTGGCGCTTATCGTCGGTATATGAAAGTTGCTCGCAAAGCCAACACACAGGGGCTTAATCTGTTTCAATCTGACCTGTTTACTCACCGTTTAGCCCAGCTCAGGGTGTCGTTAGATATGACACTCAGTATGATCTCGTACCTCGCGATTCGATATGATGATCTGCGAGAGAGTGGCGCGCCAGAGTCAGCCTATGAAGATGCTACGTTAAAGATTTTGGTGAACAACTTAAAAGTAGGTTCGTCAAAAATGATGTTTGAAGTGGCAGATGGGCTAATTGAAATGGCCGGAATGAGTTTGGGCTACCGGCAGGGGCATGATCTGGCTCTGGAGCGGCTGTTTAGGGATTTGCGTTCAGGTGCGTTGATGTACAACAACGATCAGATCTTATCGGCCAACAGCAGATTGGCGCTCATGGAAAATATGAAGGTATTTAGGTAGTGAAGGGGAGCCTACTCACTTTGGCTAATAATCTCGTCGAGCACAAATAGCTCTGGTCCATCCCACAAGTAAGCATCAAGTTTGATTATTAGCTCCTCACTAACCTCAACCCCTTCTTCGCGGAGCCTGTCTGCCTGTTTGTGGGCAGATAATTCCCGATTAACCGTACTAATCCGGCCGGCCGCATTGATCACCCGCCACCACGGGATTTCTTCTTGGTCCGGATTGTCTTTTAGCGCATTAAGCGCATAGCCCACCGCTCGCGAAGCGCGATTGCGACCCAACATGCGGGCGATGCGGCCGTAGCTGGTCACTTTTCCGGCCGGGATGAGTCTCAC
>JAHDGV010000890.1 GCA_020631655.1 Chloroflexota bacterium
GGGGCGTCTGCATCGTAAAAGTCGAAGGGGGGATTGTCTTGCGCCATCGCCAAATTAACTTCGTAAAAGCGACGGATTGTTCCGATGTCTTCCCAAAAATCATCGAAAATAAATCCTTGAGGTTTGCCCGTTTTCAAAACGGCCGGGATGATGTTTTTGCCAAAGTCATCCCCGTCCATTTCGTTTAAATATCGGTTTAATGCTTCTGTTTTGAAGACGTAGATTCCCATGCTGGCAACAAATGGTTTTTCGGCTTGTGGAAAGCTCACGAGCGCATCAAGGTCCTCATCTGTTTGAGGCTTTTCTTGGAATTCAACAATTTCGTTGGTCTTGCCAAGTTTCAAAATCCCCAAAGCGGGCGCATCTTGACGGCTGGCCGGTTGAACCGCCACCGTTACATCGGCGTCGGCCGCGATATGGTCGAGCAAGAACTGCCTGTAATCCATCCGATACAGATGGTCTCCAGCTAAGATTAAGATGTGCTCAGCACCGGCCGTGCTGATCTCAACCCACTGTTTACGCACAGCGTCGGCCGTGCCCTGATACCAATCCCGGTTCTCAAAGCTTTGCTCGGCGGCTAAGATTTGGACCCACCCTTTGGTAAACATGTCCCGAGCATAAGTCCTGTAAATATGGCGATGGAGAGAGGCTGAATTGAATTGTGTCAGAATTGCTATTTTTTCGATGCCGGCATGTAGGCAGTTGCTCATGGGGATATCGATTAAGCGATATTTACCTGCTAGTGGTACAGCTGGTTTAGCCCGTTGACTAGTAAGTGGATACAGTCGGGTCCCCTGACCACCACCCAAAATTAACCCTAATACATTTTTCATGTCAATCATAGCTATGTTTTTCGTTTCCTTTTTTTTACTTTCAGATGGGTGGTTTCACTTCCTGTTTGCAACGATAATCATACTCTAAATAGAATCAATAGGGTAATGATTGTTACCCGTTATAATTGGACCTATTCTGAAAGTTAATTAAAGTGAATTTGCTACCTCTCAGAATAGATTTAAGGCGTTTTCGATTTGATTATCTTTTTATTTTTCCGAAAACGCCCCACAGAATATGTCAAGAGTTATTAACACAAATAGTCCTACAAAAATTCGTAACCAAAATCGCCGATTAATTGCTGAAATGATGCAACGTTTGGGCAAAAAACAAGAGGTTGATGCTGAGGCCAAAGACATGACGGCCGCTATCGTTTTCTCTCTGCGCGCAATCTATGAAACGTGCGAATCGGCCGCCAAAGCGTGGGAAAAGCGGGATTACTGGATTAAAGCAGAACGGTTTTTACGGGATTGGCGCTGGACACAAACGATGGCGGCCAACATTGAGGATGTTATCCGTGAAGATGCGTGGGAGCTTATTCCTCAATTGCTGATGGAGCTTTTCCCTAAATTCAGCGATATTCAGGTGAAGACGCTGACCAAAAAACCGATTGAGTGGCAAGGTGCATATAAACGGTTGATGGATCAAGAGCCGAATGTGATGCCGTACTAGCTTTTGGCTTGTAGCTGTTGGCCTTTAGCTTTTTGCTCCTACAAATCAGCCCTTG
>JAHDGV010000891.1 GCA_020631655.1 Chloroflexota bacterium
CTGACCAACAGCATCGCTCCTTCAACCGCTTCATCCCCACCAAAGGCTTCGATGGCACTTGAAACGATCATCGGGATCGCCCACACCGCCAGCCATTGGACAATAAGAGAACCGCTTACTGCGCCGCTCTCTCGTTTAAACACCACAAACAAAAAAGTGATGACGGCCGTCACCATCGACAGCACAAAAATCCATCCGTATATAAAACCCAACGCTGCAAAGTCGGGGACCGCTTCTGCAAAGCGAGTGGCCTGATTGGCCACCATGTCTAAAATGTCAAATTCCATCGGTATATTTCTCCTGAATAAGGTTGTTAACTATCTAAACTATCCGGCCCGTTGTCGGCCGGTGGATCACTTGTGTCTAATTCTTCTGGCTCCGCTTCAGCCACGGCCGCCAGCCGATCAATCTGCGCTTCCAGCTTTTTGCGCTCACGTCCCAAATAGTCCAAAAACTCCGGAGCCAATTGGGTATAGGTCGCAACCATTTCATTTTTTTGTGACATCGTTAAATCTCCAGCTCCCGTCTCATCTGTTGGATTAGTTCTTTAGCCCGTTGCTGATGGACTAAATTGGATGACAGCAGTACAGACTCCAGCTCGCTAGGCGTCACCACAATGCGGAAGACCCCCTGCGGTGTTTGAGCAATGCACTGCCCCCGTGGCAACATGTGAATACTGTGCCGATACCCTTCCGGCATCATCGGGAAGTTCCGTTCTAAATTGTGGGTTTCGCTGTCTTCTTGGAAGAAAACAAAGCGAAACGGACTGTTGGCAAACATCTCGTGTCCATGTGAAATCCCATGTTCGTCTGTTGCGCCCAGCAAGGATTGGAGGGTCTGATCTGCTACGATCATACTGACCCCCAACGAGCGTGCGGTCTTGTACCGGTCGCTTACAAAATCGGCCACGATTGGATCCCGCATCAGCACCCCGATCTCATCGACAAAGAATTTAATAAAGGCCCGGTCGCCGTTTCGCCGTTTCTCTCGTATCCGTTCGTAGAGCAGACCAAACAAAGTGGCAAAGAGCATCGCTCGCATTTCCCCACCGCTCTGGCGGGATGGAAAGCTGGAGACATCAATGATGTTGACCGGCGCATCGAGCGACAGATCGACGTTGGTCGCCTGACCAAACTGATCGGCTCGTGAGCCGGTTGTAAAGGGGACCAGCCGGAAACATATTTCTTCGGCCGCTGCTCGTATCTCCTCACTTCGCTCTTGCCCGGTCTTTTCAATTTCTTGTTTAAGATCACCTAAAGTCGGAGCCGTTTTTCGTTCTTTTGAAGAAAAATCTACATCTCGATAAATCTGGTGTAGAGCGATATCGACAATCGTTTTTTGCACCCCGCTGGCTCCGTCATAAACACCCAACAAGCGCAAGCCTCCCATCACAAATTCAATTTGGTTGCTCAACGTTTCTTGGATGGGATCAAGAATATTGATACTGGCTCCGTCACCCCCCACTTTTGTGATGGCACACAGCTCCCGCCCTTGATCGTCCGTTCCCAGCCAGCGCATGTCGATATCCCCTTTGGGATCGATGATGACCAAGC
>JAHDGV010000194.1 GCA_020631655.1 Chloroflexota bacterium
AATTCGATGGAGCAGGCGATTGGGTCGGTGTCTCAAGTGGCAGTTGTGCCGGACGATCCTGATTTGGATGAGTTGACCGTCAATATTGTTCGCTAGAGTTATTCAACCTGAGTTTGGGGAAATGGAAATCGGTTCGTAATCCCTGTCACACGGCCGAGAAAAGTCGCTTGAGGCAATAAGGACAGGCCGTATGACTGGGATTTTGAACGTTGAGCTTTTAAATCCCAGTCAATGGAAAGTTTTAGTCTTCATGCCGACAATTGGTTCGGCCAATGATAGGGATTAAAGTGCGTTGATTTCTTATCTAAAACTCGGCTTACTCAGGCAGTTCAAACAGCAACGGTTCGACTTCTGCCACACAGCTTGTGTCTGGCGCGGTGGGATTTTCAATAAACCGATCCATCAAACCGATGGCACATCCGTTTTGAGCAACAAGCGAGTGGCCGTCTCCCGGTAACTCCACCAAATACCCGTTTGAAAGGGTGTCTACGGTTAACTGACCCCATTCTGGCGGAGTGGCAGGGTCAAACTCGCCAACCAAAACAAGGGTGGGAATGTCTGACGTAACGGCCGCATCAACATAGTCTTCTGCCGAGCCAACGTCCCAAATATCGCAGGTTGTGAAGGTGTCAATTGTTGCACCAAACAGTCCGTAATAAAGCTGATCAGGCAGTTCGTTGTTAGCCTTTTGATCGGCCGAAATAAAGCTCGCAAAGGCAAATTCATCATGGCACATGACCGAGTTGTACATGCCAACTGCGTCCCCGTCCGTTTCGTCGTCGGCCGTAATCCCTTGGCGGAGTGGGCTGAGCAATTTATGGGATGATGCCATGCCAAATAGTTCTGGCTCTAGTTCAAAAAACAGGTCTAAATTCCCGTCTGCGGCTTGATCAATTAGCAAAGGGATTAAAAAGATGTAGTTGGCTCCGCCAAACATCATTTGCTGAGCCACGGCGACCAAGTCATCACCGTACACTTCTTCAATCGGTTCCTCATTCATCAAGTCCACGGTGTCTAGAAAAGTTTGCTCAAGATCAGGGTAAGCGGCCGCACAGGCTGAATCAGTTTCACAGGCATCAAACAGCACCTCAAAGCGGCCCCATGCCAAGCCTGCTTCCGTTTCGGCCGGATTTGCGTTGGGTGGAAACGGGGAGTCCAGCACCACGCTTCGCACTCCTTCTGGATGGTCGCGCATAATCGCAAGCCCTAAACGGGTTCCATACGAAATCCCTAGCAGGTTGTAGGTGTCATATCCTAAAGCTTGGGCTAAATCAGCCACATCGGCCGCATTTTCAACGGTGTTGTATGCGCCGAGATTAATTCCGGCCGATTCTAGAGATGCTTTACAGGTTTCCGCGATTTCCTCTGCACCAGCCCCCTCAATCGATTCACAATCTAATTCCGGTAGCGAGTATCCCGTTCCCCGTTGATCAAAAAGGATCAAATCTCGATCTTGGGTGAAGCCGTACTGGGCCCAGCCATCTGGATCTGCCTCAAATCCGTTGATGGCGCTTCCACCCGGACCACCTTCTAGGTAAATCACCGGATCAGGTGCGGGGTTTCCGCTGACGGCCGGAAGAATAACCACAGCCAGTTGAATCATTTTTCCGCTGTTGGACTCACGACTTTCTGGCACAAACATCATCCCGCATTCAAGCGAATATTGGTTGACTAGGGCATCATCAATCGGGCAGTCGCCGGGTTCAAAGTAGGAATCTGTGCTAGCCAAACTGCTATCGGCCGGAAGCGTGTCGAGTGAGAGCGATCTTGCACCCGAATCTGATTCGGCCGTGGGCTCGACTTCCGTTGGGGCCGGGGTGCTGGTTGGCTCAGGTAATTCTTTTTCAACGGCCGGTTCATTTTCAACCGGGTCAGGCTCAAATTCCTCAAGCTCATCTTCATCGTAAAAAAACTCATCATCCCCAGAATCCGGAGCACAGCCGACAATTAGAAAAATGGATAGACAAAGAATGGAGATCGTGGTGAAAAAATTAATACGTGAATTAGGTTGGGGCATTGAACGGGTTCCTGTTTGGGATTCTACGGAAGAATTGAATTGAGACTTAATTTAAACGGCAATTATAGCCGTTGATCCAGTAACTAAAGCAAAAAAGCCTTTGAAAATCTCTTCAAAGGCTTTTTTTAAATTCAGAATAGTTTTTACGCGGCTTATCGAAATGGTGATTTTTCTTTTATAGTGGCAAGCTCCTGCTTGCGTTTAAACGCCTCAATCTTTGCGGCTTTAATCATTTCTGCCACTTTTTCTGGAGATGCAACTAGGGTCTCATTTGCATCGCTGGATGCGAATAATGGGGCGATGAGGAGGGCGCAGGCACCCCACATGGCTACTTTTTTCGGAAGCCCCTTATCGATTTGTTTAATTGTGCCGACCTTATTTTTGTTTAGATGAATATTGCCTTTAAGGTCCATGGTATAGCCTTGCTGGGCGATCTCACCAGAAAATTTCCCCTGTGTCGTAACTGTTCCTATGTAAGCACCTGACTTTCCTTTGATTTTCCCATCGCCGAAAATTTTGCCAACTTGGTTGCCTGATAAATCTATCACTTCACCATTGGCATGTACGGTTCCAATTTTTTCTGCACTGGGTAGGGTTGAGTACACTTCAAAACTCATACGTTGCTCCTTAAATCTTGTTTGTGGAGTCAACGTTAAAGGCTCAAGCTTAAATTTACACTTAATTGACTAGGACTTTCGCTTGCAAGGAGCCCTGAGCTTGTCGAAGGGTGATCTCGCAGTTATTGAATACGCAAGTTCTGTTGATGAGAGGCTCCCCATACTGATTTCCGCTAATACTTTTCAGAATCTGAATCAGACAGCTTCTTTTTTTGCTCAAAAAACGCTCTCATGCGCATCTCTGCATAATCTTCCAGCGATTTGACGTTTGGCATCCTAGTAGTTTTTACATGCGATTGATCGAGTTTTTTGGTTTGCTCGGCAATTTTAGGTTGGGCCGGTTGTTCAGGCGAGTTGCCCATCTGCGCCACGAGTTGCTCAACGCCAATTTCCTCTAGGGGAGGCGGTGGCATGTTAGTTTCTGACAAACGAGTTGTTGGTACGTTGCTAGCATATTGTGGTGTGGGCCACTTGAGCTTTGGCGCAGGGGCAGGTGTAGGAGTGGGTGCAGCTGGTGGCGGGGCCATCGCTTTCTCTTCTGCTTTTCTTTTTTCTTCTTTTTGTTTGGCGGTTAAGGTTTCGGTGTTGTAGAAAAATAGTGCACATGCTGCCCAGTAGGCGTATTTTTCTGGTAGCCCTTTCCCGGTTTGTTTTACAGCTCCAATCGTGACGTTGCTCTTTAAAATATGCCCCCTTCGGCTGACTTTGAACGTTTTTAAATCTAAGATATCGCTTGATACCCGGCCGTCACTCGTTACTGTGCCAAGTAAAACTCCCCCGCTTGTTCTAATCCGCCCGTCTACTGTCACACTTCCCATAAATACACCACTCGTGGCGTAAATTTCCCCATTTGTTTTGATCTGCCCCACCTTCTCAGTCACAGGTCTCATCGAAAATATTGTATATGTCATATGGTCTCACAAAGGCTTTTTTTTGGTGCTACATCTTGCCAAATAGTTTAAACCGTTTGTGTACCTAATGTGTAGGGGGAAATACAATCAAAATGAGTACCTTTGAACATCTGGCACCTGAGTCATGTGGGGCTGATCTCTTATGCGGCCGATCAAATATCAGCGTTTAAAGTGCGCTGTGCGATTGTCAAGCTGATTGCCATGTGATGGCATGACCATTGTCACCCCGTTGCGGCCGAGCAATTGAATGCGCTCAAGTTCCAGCAAGCGATCCATCTCTTCGCTTGAAAAAGTGCTGATCACTTTGTGGAGCCGCTCAAGGATACGAGCCTCTTGATCTGCAAGCAGTTCCCGCTCATGCGCAGATTCTAGTGTTTCTCGCACGTGTCTTGGGAGCTGAACGTTAGTAATCAAGATTTCATTGATTTTGACCCCTTTGTCATCCAACTTTGCTTTGCAGATTTGTTTAACCTGACGTTCTAGTCGTTTGACTGAGCCTTGAGCCGTCAGCTCGTGCGGAGTTAGATTGCCCGCCACATGTTGAAGCGCGGCCGAGATTCGCTTTTGAACCATTCCATCCAAAGAGCCTTTTAGTGCTCGGGACATATTTGCCAAGTGGCTTTGATTGATTTTCTCCGGCCGTATCGCATAGCTTGCTTGCCAACTTACTTTGATCGGGATGCCTCCGCTGGTTTGAATCCCATCGCTTGTTGCTTTAACCGATTGAGAATTGAGAGGTAGCTTTTTAGCAACCACTTCCGTAAATGGATCAACCCAGTGGCGGCCGGGGGCCAAAAACCGAGCGAAGTTTCCAGTTTGTTTGTTGACAACCAGCGCTGCCTCTAGTTCGCCTAAAACTAAGACTGAATCCTGCGAAAGTTTAAACCCGATCCCCAAAAGTAGGGCAAAAATGATCGCCCCAAATGTGATCACCCATCCTAAATTAACCCCGATAATTAGGCTGATTCCCAATGCTAATCCTAAAAATATTGTTTTCCACATAACTGCCTCCGGTGAATAGTGTTGTTTTTACACTATTTGATGCTGGGTATATTAGTGTAAAAAATACACAATGTCAACCCTTGATTCATATTGAAACAGAAAATGAGTTGGTCACCCCCGATTTTTGACAGACAATAGGCGGCATCAAACGTTCGTGGAGATAAAATGGAAAATAATAAAAAACCGCAATTGGGAACTCAGTCTGTATGGGGTGGGGAAGAAAAATATTTATTGCAGGGTGCAACTCAGGTTCCTGTTGTGCACAGTGTGTCGTTTGGCTACGATGATATGGACGAGTGGATGGATGTGGCTTTGGGGAACAAGCCGGGGCACATTTACGGCCGGAATACAAATCCAACCGTTGATGCGTTTGAAGAGAAAATTCGACTGCTTGAAGGGGCTGAGGCCGCAACCAGTGCATCAACCGGAATGGGGATCATCAGTAGCACGCTGTTTGCGCTTTTGTCACCGGGCCAAAGAGTGGTTTCGGTTAAAGACACTTACGGTGGAACCAACGTTATTTTTCAAGAGTTTCTGCCAAAATTTAACATCAATGTAACTTTGTGTGACACAACCGATCATGCCCAAATTGAGGCAGAGATTGCGAAGGGGTGCGACGTTGTTTATCTGGAGAGTCCCACGAACCCGACCACAAAGGTTGTGAATATCGCCAAATTAGCGGCGGCCGGAAAAGCGGTTGGTGCCACCGTTATTGTTGACAACACATTTGCTACTCCAATTAATCAGAATCCGATCGCACTTGGGGCTGATTTGGTTCTGCATAGCGCCACAAAATTTTTGGGCGGGCACGCAGATGCATTAGGCGGGGTCGTTTGCGGCCGTAAAGATCTGATCCAGCAGGTGTACCACTACCGTGAGATTAATGGGGCGACGTTGCATCCCATGGCGGCTTACTTGCTGTTACGCGGCATGAAAACGCTCGAACTTCGTATTCGTCAGCAAAATTCAAGCGCCATGCAGGTGGCCACATTTTTAGAAGGCCATTCGGCCGTGGAGCGAGTCTTTTATCCAGGTTTAGAATCACACGAAGGGCATGAGGTTGCCAGCGAGCAGATGCGTGGCTTTGGCGGCATGCTGAGTTTTATGCTTAAAGAGAACAGCTTTGATGCGGTACGGCGTTTTGTTCCACGGGTTCAGTATTCTCATGCGGCCGCCAATCTAGGCTCTGTTGAAACGATTATTGGCCCGCCCGCCACAACCAGCCATGTGGAATGCACGGCCGAAGAACGTGCGGCGATGGGCATCCCTGAAAGCTTGATACGCTATTCGACAGGCATCGAAAATGTAGAAGATTTGATTGCAGACTTAGATCAGGCTCTTAAGATTTTTTAGTCGTTTTTCTGGTTGGCCTGAATAATCCCTTCAAAAACCTGCTCTAGATGAGAGCGGGTTTCAGCTTCGGCCGTTGTCCCATCCCCTCTGGCACAAGCCTCATAGATGCGGCGATGGCCGGCCCAGGCTTCTTCTTTGCGCCCCTTTTGCTCGAGATAGACTCGGTTGTAAGGGGCGATTTTGTTTCTAAGTTGCTGAATGTGAGCCATCATCACAGGTTGGGTAAACGCTTCGTAGATGGTGTTATGAAAGTCGTTGTTCAGCTTTAGAAGCTCCTGCGTATCGCTCGAGCTTTCACCCGCCTGCACAATTTTCTCAAGCCGATTTAGCCGTTCGGCCGACATTGACTCCGCACCACGACGAGCGGCCGCCCCTTCAAGCATCATCCGCATAAACAATAGCTCTTCAAGCTCGGCCGTTGTGCGCTCAGTAACCGTCACCCCGCGATGCGCCATATTGGTTACCAGCTCCTCGGCCGCTAGGGTGCGCAATGCTTCCCGAATGGGGGAGCGGCTCACACCTAATTGATCAGCTAAATCTTGCTGGTCCAATTTTTCACCCGGCGAAAATTGCCCCGTCAAAATTGCCTGTCGAATTGCGTCGGCAACCATTTCTTCGCGCGTTTTTAGATTGTTGAGAGCTGATAGCGATTGATCTGCAAGTGTCATGATTTTTGCTCACATAGACGGATTATTTGAGTAAAATTTTACTTTGTTCAATTCCTTGACGATATTTTCATTACGTGTATATTGTATACAATATGCATTATGCATGATGCAATTGAATAAATCAAATGCAATTTTGACCACGTTTCAATTTCAGATTTGGCATTTAATGCTAAAGCGTGGCGCTACTTCTCAATGAGTAAAAAATAGGAGAATGAAAATGGCTGAACAGGAATTAAAGATTAAGGGGCTTACTCGCAGGGAGTTTCTAAGCCTGTCTAGTGCAGCAGGTGCGGCCGCATTGCTAGCTGCATGTGGCACCGGTGGCGGTGCAGGACGCACGATTAAAGTGGGGCTTGTGGCTCCAATCACCGGACCTCTGGCCGCATTTGGTGAAGCAGATGAATTTATTGTGGGCCAAATTCGTGAAATTTTTGCAGAAGGGATCGATATTGGTGGAACCATCTATCCAATTGAGATTATCACGAAAGATGCGGAGTCTGATCCAAACCGAGCTGCGCAGGTTGCTCAGGACCTTATTCTGGAAGATGAAGTTGACCTCATCATGGTTCACTCAACCCCAGAGGTTAACAACCCTGTCAGTGCTCAGTGCGAGGCCAACGGCATGCCATACATTTCCACAGATGCACCGTGGCAACCGTGGTATTTCCGTGATGATCTCCCATCGCCAGAGGCTGGTTACAACTGGGGCTACCATTATTTCTGGGGCTTGGAGGACGTGATTCGCGTCTTTACTGAGCTGTGGGAAGAAGTTCCAAACAATAAAGTTGTCGGAGCGCTGTGGCCAAACGATGGTGACGGTTTGGCGTGGGCTGATCCTGAACTGGGTTTCCCACCTGCACTTGCGGGCGCTGGATTTACTCTGGTTGATCCCGGCCGATACGAGAATCTGAAAGACGACTTCTCGGCCGAAATCGCCGCGTTTAAGGAAGCCGGTGTCGAGATCGTAACCGGTGTGATGATCCCGCCCGATATGGGAACATTCTTAACCCAAGCGAGCCAGCAAGGATTTAATCCAAAATTCTTTACCGTAGGTAAGGCGGCTCTTTTCCCGACTACGATTGAAACTTTGCCTGATGGCTTGGGCGAAGGGATTACAACTGAGGTTTGGTGGACGCCAACCCATCCATTTGTCTCTTCGCTGACAGGGCAGACGGCCGGTGAACTTGGTGCGGCTTACACCGAGGCAACGGGTAAACAGTGGACCCAGCCGATTGGATTTGTGCACGGTTTGTTTGAAATTATGGCAGATACGCTGGCCCGCGTCTCAGACGTCGATAGCCCAGAAGCGATCCGTGATGCGATTAAAGCGACCAATCTGGACACCATCGTGGGTACCATCAACTGGAGCACTGGTCCAGTGCCAAATGTTTCTAAAACACCATTGGCCGGTGGGCAATGGCAGGCAGGTAGCGACTATCCGTTCGAAATGATTGTTGCAACCAATACCTCTGGCGTTGATATCCCCATCACTGGTTCTATTGAAGAAAAGAGCTGGTAATTTGGCTTTTTGCTATTGGCCGTTGGCTTTTTGCTAACGGCCAATGGCGTGTAAGCCATGTGACGCTAATATGCTTCTTCAACTCGATAACGTTTCAAAATCTTTTGGGGCACTCCAAGTTATAAATCAGGTCAGCTTTGACCTTGAGGAAGGAATTGCGCTTGGAATTATGGGGCCAAATGGGGCGGGCAAAACCACATTGCTCAATCTGATTGCTGGTGATTTACCTCTTTCCGGCGGCTCAATTTCTTTTGATGGGAATAATCTAGATGGCGTTTCGGCCGAACAGCGCTGTTTGTCCGGTATCGGCCGGACGAGTCAGATTCCACGGCCGTTTACCGGCATGACCACTTACGAAAACGTGCTGGTGGGGGCGATGTACGGATCCAATTTAAGCGAAAAAGAAGCCGAAGAAACTTGTGTCTCTGTTTTAGAGCAAACGGGTCTGTTGCCCCGCTGGAACGTTGAAGCAAGCCAACTGCGGTTGTTAGAACGCAAACGGCTTGAGCTGGCTCGTGCGCTGGCTACCAAGCCGCGTTTGCTTTTGCTTGATGAAATTGCTGGTGGTTTAACCGATCATGAAGTCCAAGAACTACTTGAGCTAATTCGAGATATTCGCGCGAATGGGATCACAATCATTTGGATTGAGCACATTGTGCACGCGCTGGTCAGCGTGGTGGATCGCATCGTTGCCATCGATTTTGGGAACAAGCTGGCAGAAGGCACCCCAGAAGAGGTGATCAATAGTGACGAATTTAAACAAGTGTATTTTGGCGTAGAGAGCGTGAAGCTGGATTAAAAATGGCCTTTTTATCTGTAGAGAATATCAACGTTTTTTACAACGAATTCCAAGCTCTTTTCGGTGTCAGCATGACGGTTGAAAAGGGTGAAACTGTGGCCATCATCGGGTCTAACGGTGCAGGCAAATCGACCCTGATGCGAACAATTGCGGGTGGCCTGATCCCGGCCGAAGGTTTGATTAAATACGAAGGTTCTGACACGGCCACCAAAACGGCTTTTGAAATGAACCGGATGGGGGTCGCTTTGGTCCCTGAAGGGCGCAAAATTTTTCCAAGTTTGTCCGTCGAAGAAAATTTAAACATCGGAGCATACAGCGGCCGGTCAGGTCAATGGACGCTTGAAAAAGTGTATGAGCTGTTTCCCATCTTAAAAGAGCGACGGAACAACGGCGGAACCGATTTGTCTGGTGGGCAACAGCAGATGGTCGCTATCGGCCGGGCCCTCATGAGCAACCCTGACCTAGTTTTGATGGATGAGGTTTCTTTGGGGCTAGCACCCATCATCGTCAACGAAATCTATACCGTTGTGCGTCAGATCGCTAAGAGCGGAACAACCGTTATCTTGGTTGAACAAGATGTAAATCGTGGACTGCGTGAAGCTGACCGCTTTTATTGTTTGTTAGAAGGCAAAGTTAGTTTGGCTGGAACTCCGGCCGAGATTAGCCAAGATCAAGTGTCAAAAGCATACTTCGGATTGTAGATTTACGATCCAAAATCAAAAAGATGCAATGGATTAACACCCTCGTTCAGGGGATTTTGTTGGGCGGATTGTACGCCCTTTACGGTACAGGGCTTTCGCT
>JAHDGV010000892.1 GCA_020631655.1 Chloroflexota bacterium
CGGCCGGAGACGGTGCTGACTGCGGCCGAGGCTGACGTAGCCCGAGAAGAAAATTTCCGTTGGAATGTCGCCTTTAACTCGCTCGATGTGGTCTTTTTCATGTCGGGGCTCAGCCTGCTCTCGGCAAGCACCATCCTGCCGCTGTTTATCAGCAAGCTGAGCGACAGCACAGTGCCGCTGGCGATTTTGGCCATGCTGGCGCAAGGGGGCTTCTTTTTGCCATCGTTGTTCACGGCCAACTTTATCGAGCGGCTTGACCACAAAAAACCGATGGTGGTCAACGTCGGCTTTTTTACCGAACGCTTGCCGCTGATGCTAATGGCGCTGACTCCGTTTTTGGCCATTGGTTTTCCGCGACTCACCCTCATCTTGTTTTTGGTGCTGTTTGCATGGTTCTCGCTGGGGGGCGGGGTGATTTCACCCGCGTGGCAAGATATGATCGCCCGCTGTTTTTCGGCCGATCGGCGCGGCAGGTTTTTTGGCTCAACGATGTTTGTTGGCACGATTTTGGGGGCGGGTGCGGCCGCATGGGCTAGCTCGATTTTAGACTCGGTAGTTTTCCCAAACAGCTTTGTCTGGATTTTTGGGGCGGCCGCCCTATCGATCTTTTTTAGTTGGGTCTGGCTGATTCCGGTGCGGGAGCCGATTGAGGCGGGCAAGTCGGCCGAGGTGTCGATGCGGGACTATTTTGCGGAACTCCCAGCCCTACTCCGGGCCGACAGGAACTATCGCAACTTTTTGATCGCCCGTGTTTTTGTCTCGCTGGGTGAAATGGGGGCCGGATTTTTGACCGTTGCCGCCATCAAAACCTTTGACGTCACAGATGGGATGGTGGCGCAGTTCACCACCGCCATGCTGGTGGGGCAAACGGCCGGTAGCCTGATCACCGGCATTTTGTCCGATCGCTTTGGTCATCGGCTGACGCTGGAGCTGTCGATGATTTCGATGGCGCTGGCGTTTGCAGGTGCTTGGCTCGCTACAGGGCCGCTCTGGTATTTTGGCGTCTTCTTTTTTATGGGGATTTTTGCAGGCACCAAAACGGTGTCAGGGATGTTGATTGTGTTGGAGTTCACCGGGCCGGAAAAACGGCCGACCTATTCCGGCATCGCTAGTACGGTGGCCGGTACAGCCAGCATCATTGCGCCGGTGATTGGGGGATTATTGGCGGCCGTGGGATACAACTGGCTGTTTTTGGTCAGCATGGTTGTGAGTGTAATCGGGGTTTTGCTTTTGCGTTTTTGGGTGAAAGAACCGAGGTTTGATTTAGAGAAGCAGTCCCTTTAAAAATGCCTGTTACGCAGGCATCCTGTCTGCCAAAGGCTCACAGACAGGGATGTCTGTGTTACAAAATTTATAGGTCTAACGAGTAGGCAAAAAATTGCTCGCCCGTTTTGTGCCATCCCATCTTTTCATACAGCCCTTGCCCGGGGTGATTGTCTTTGCCGGTGAGCAAATCCATCCGTTTGGCTCCTTCGCTTTTGCAGTAGTCGGCCGCTCGTTGCATCAGCGCCGTCCCCACATCTTTTTGCCGCGCATCTGCGTCTACATAAA
>JAHDGV010000893.1 GCA_020631655.1 Chloroflexota bacterium
ATGTTTTTTGACCGTTTCGGGGAAATAGGTGCCACCCTTAACCGTCGGGTCGTTGGCAACGATGACACACTCCCGGCCGTGAATCCGGCCAATACCGGTCACCATCCCGGCCGAGGGGGCCTCGTTGCCGTGCATGTCGTACGCCGCCAGCGAGGACAGTTCCAAGAACGGACTGCCTTCGTCCAAGATTGCATCGATGCGCTCATGCACCAGCAATTTGTCACGGCCGGCGTGTCGATCCAGCACTTTTTGCGGCCGGTCAAAGGCCACAGCTCGCTGACGCTGCGTTAGCACGTCAGCCAGACTTCTGTTGTGCTCAAAGTTTATTTTGTAATCTGGGTCAGATGGTTTGATTTGGGAAGCTAATTTCGCCATAAGTTTTTAATTGCGAGTCCAAGGTTAACAGTCGTTTGAGTTATGCTCATCTTTTGAATCAAACACATCTAACATGGTGAGCGTGTTTTCTTCGATATCGAGCTCTAGGGTTAAGCAGATATTTGACCCACGACTCCCTCTATGGGCGGCCAATACTGATACATCGAAACGAGTTTCAAATCTTTGATCCCGAATGCGATAATCTTCGATTATCATGTCAGATACCGTATCAGAATCAGAATTGAACGCCTCTGACATAGTCTTGTCTTTTGCGAGGTCTAAAAGTTCGGTAGCTTGTGCCAAAGCGGCCGCAGATGCTGGGTCAAGCAATTCTTCGTCTCCACCTGTCAGTTCGGACACCGGAACAACGCTAAATAGCAGGAAGAGGACACCTATGCCAATGATGGCCAAAATGCCTAAGCCAACCGGATTGTAATTCCTCATCAAATCTTGTCTCATTTTTTCCTCAATCTGAAATGATGACGAGCGGCACACCGGGAGCCACACTGTCACCGGCCGCACACATCAGTTCAGCCACTGTCCCATCGGCCGGAGCGGTAATGGGAATAATCATCTTCATCGATTCAAGCAAAATGAGCCGTTCACCGGCTGCAACAGCGTCACCAACGGCCACCAACACTTCCGACACCACGGCCGGGATAGAGGCGGAGAGTGAACCGGGATCAGCGCTATCAGCACCGGCCGTTTCATCGACTTTTTGATAGCTCAACATCCGGCCGTTTGACCAGATTTGCCGATTATCGCCATCTTTGTGACCGGCAATTTGCAACATGCGGCCGTTGATGCTCAACGTCATCTTGCCATTAGCATTTGACACAATTTCGGCCGTGAGCGTCTCGCCATCCGGTTTGGTCAGCGTCAGCTGATCTCCCTGACGGGTGGCGTTGATTTCTTGTTCTGTACCGTTGATGTTGATTTTAAACTTCATATTTTTGTCTTTGAATCAACCGGCCGTAGGGGCTAGTCAATTCATGCAAATATCTGCTCGAGAAAACAATTCACAGAATTGACTCGCCCGTGGCTTGCAACCAATTTGCCATGAAACATGCCTGCCGATACCTATTGAATTGATTTCATTCTCAACATCGGGCGAGACATTCGCTGTTTATTGATCGCAGTTGTTATTTTTACCATGCGATTGTCTGCGCCCCT
>JAHDGV010000195.1 GCA_020631655.1 Chloroflexota bacterium
TTGATGAGCCTGAGCCATTTAAAGCGATGTTGCATCATGGAAAGGCCGGGCAAAATTCGGCCGTGATGTTGTTGGCCAGCCAGCATTTTTATGATGTGGTGAACGCTGGGGATGGGCGTGCATTAACAACGATTTTGTCTCAAGTTGATATGATGTCATCCACGTTGTCGCAGACAGACATTGTCCAATTTTTGCTGGCCCGCGGCCGGTTAAGTTTGATTTTGGGGGATTTGGAGCCTGCTGAAGCTGATTTGCAAGAGGCGGCCGAGATGTTGCAGTTTCTGCCAACAAATGAACAGTCTGACACGCTTAAAGCCAACGTCTGCTTGGCGATGGCGAACCTGTTTGAACGGCAAGAGCCACCCAAGGCACTCACATGGGCGCAACGGGGGCTAGAGCTTGTGCCTAGCCGAGAGCCAGAACTTGAAGCACAGCTGAAATCGCTAGCAGGCACACTCAACATGTTCATCGGTAACTTTGGGGAATCTCAAGAATATTTGATGGATGCATTGGAAACGAGCCCGCCGGAAAAACAGTTTTTGAGAATGGAAGTTTTGCGCAATTTGGGTAGTTTACACGTTAACATGGGAGAGCTGGCAACGGCCAAAAATTATAATTTGCAAGCGCTTGACCTATCTGTTTTGCTAAAAGATCGCAATCTGCAGGCTTCGATTTTATCGAGTACCGGTGGGATAAAATTTTTGAGCGGGGATTGGCCGGGTGCAATTGCAGATTTGAATGCGGGATTGAAATTGGCCGAGCGGCTGGGTAAACGTGTCTCCAAAGCATCCCTTTCGATCAACTTGGGCAGTTGTTATCTGATCTCTGGCGATGACGAAATGGCCGAGCTTCATCTGACCAATGGGTTGAGCTATTTAGATGAGAGTGAAATTCATATTAGAAAAACAGCTTTAATTCGGTTGGCCGAGCTGAATCGCTATCTTGGAAATATTGGAAGAGGGTTGGCCCTTGTTGATGAGGCTGAAGCGTTGTGCAAACGGTCAAATGATCAGAATGCGTTGACGTTTGTCTATTCAAATCGAGCTGAACTGTTTTTGGTTGATGGGGTGCCTGCTGTTGCCAAAGAGTGGGCTGAAACGGCACTGAAAAACGGCCGAGGATTAAACGATCGCTTTTCAAGCGGCTTGGCCTATCTCGCCTTGGGGCGAGCTGAAATGGCATTAGGCAATCATAACGCGGCCGAAAAATCCTTAAATCACGCACTCCAATCTTTTGCACTTGATAGTCCCCATTTCACAGCGATTGTGAAAATGGAAATGGGAGAGCTAAAAAAACAGCAAGGCGATTCGGCCGAGGCTGAAAGACTGTTGGCTGAGGCTAGAGAAACTTTTGTGGAGCTGGGGGCTATGCGCCAGCTTGCCCAACTAGATCCTGATCATGTTGCCTAAAGGAATTGTTTTTACAATCTCCGAAGAAACTCTGAGCCTGATTCGGAAAAACGGACGTGTGACTGTGCTAAATTCAGGATGATATTAATGATGGAGTAGTTGGCAAATCTGGAGTAGTGCGATGTCAGAAGCTGACTTTGAGAGGACCAATGAGAAAAGCGGGATTTTTATTACTAATTATTTTGGCAATTGCTACATTGCAGGTGCAAAACAAGTCAGATGTTGTTGAGGCACAAGGTGGCGGTTGGGTAAATGATAGGGGAGGACACTACTGGAAGGTCGGCCGAGTGTGTTTAAACGGTGCAACGATTGACATCGCTAGTGCCTCAGCAGACACAATTGGTGCCGCTCAGTTTCAAGTAGATGAGAAAGTTGAATTTGTTCAAGGATTAATCCCAATGAAGCCAAGCGAAATGGGAGACGATGGTTCAGCCTTGCGCCTGTACGGGTCAAGAATGGGGCCAGAAGCTACGCTTGTTTTCCGGCCGGACTCTGTACAGGCGGAGCCGATTGAAATACCTACTGGGGATTCTTATCTTCATATCTCTGATCTACCCATTTACTGGTCACGCCAGCTTAATGTGGGCGAAATGGTTGCTGTTCAAACAACTGATGAAGAGGCAATTTCGAGTAATTCTATGCCTGTAGAAAACTGTTTGTTGCCAATTCTTGAGGTGGATGAGGAGGTCACAATTGACGATCAGATTGTGACAAATCCCTATTCGTTTTTAGATTCAGACGATCTTTATTTTGAGGTTGATAGCAAGCCTGCAAGTGGCACGCTCTCACTAAATGGTGAACCTTTGGAGGATGGAGATTTATTTACCGGCTCCGATGTGGCTGACGGCCGATTAATCTATCAAGCCGGTGGGTCTGCAACTGATGAAGACCAATTTGAGTATTCCGGCCGGGCAACGATACGTTTGTCAGTCGCTAATAACGGCGATCAAGCCGAAGGTGTGGTGCCAAATCCACCATTTGTAGCTGGGGACCGTTCGTGGGAACCATCAATCTCGGCCGATGGTTCAAAAACAGTATTTAGCTCAACATCTACAAACTTGAGTTTAGTCGGTGATGATAATGGATTGAGTGATGTCTTTGTGCGTCACCTCAAGCCTGACACCCCTGAGACGATCATCATTTCGAAAGGCAGCACTGGCTCCTCTACGGCCAATAACACCTCGTTCCAGCCAGATATTTCGGCCGACGGCCGATCTGTGGCATTTAGCTCAAGTGCCAGTAACTTTAACGTGGATACGGATGAAAATAGACCGTTTCAAATTTTTAGGAGCGGCAGTTCTGATCCTGATGGGGGATATTTCTCGCCTGAAATCATGTCATTTTTCCGATATAAAAACGAAGCGGAGGCAATCGTAAATGACACTGAATTTGCACTCAATTCGTTCGCTCCAAGTATCACATCTCAAGGCGTAGTTGCGTTCCATACGTTCGAAACGTTGCCTGATGAAATCGCTACTGATTCAAATAGTAACGCTGATGTCGTTGTTAACTATCCGTGGAGTGAATTTCCGACTAATCCGATTTCTTTGGCTTCAGATTTGGAATCAACTACCAACAATGGATCATTTTTGCCGGAATTTTCCGATGATGGGGCTTGGGTCGTATTTGAAACTGATGCTACTGATTTTGACCCCAGACCCGGTTTTGGAGAAGGCGGGGTTACCCTAATTGCACTCAGAACAACCAATGATTCGTTTTCATCGGGTGCAGTAGTCTCAGTCAACAACGCAGGTGAGGTGGCCGAAAGCGGAAATTCAAACCGGCCGCAGATTTCGCGTTCCGGCAAGCACATCGTCTTCGACTCGGCCGCAACCAACTTGGCCCATAACATCGCCGAGATAGGGAGTACCAGACACATTTACGTCCATGATCGATTTGTTCGCTCAACCGGCCCGACCAATCACTGCACCATCATGCTGACACAAATCGCAGATAGCAACGGAGATGCGATTCTTGGTAATGGGGACTCAACCCGTGCATCGATTTCTGCAAACGGCCGGTTTGTTGCCTTCCAGTCAGTTGCGACCAACTTAGTGCCGAACGACACCAACTTTAGTAGCGACATTTTTGTGGTTGATCGGGATGTTGATGGTGACTACAGCTTCTACTCAGATGCGGACACCTGTACCCCTGGCCCTTCTCGCATCTTGCGTGTCTCAATTTCCGGTGATGGGACTCCCGGCAACGGCCATTCAACCGAGCCCGCGATTTCAGGTAACGGTGATTTTGTTGCTTTTAACTCGGCCGCTACAAATTTAGTTGCCGGTGACACAAATGGAATTGAAGATGTATTTCTCCATTACATCGGCTATCAAGGAATTGTTCGCTTTGCCCCAACGGCCGAAGAGCCAACTCCGACGGTAGAACCAACTGTGACCGTTGAGCCGACGACCACGGCTGAGCCCACAGCGGTTCCGACCGCAACCCCAGAGCCGCCAGTAGGTGGCTTGCCCTTTAAATCCTTCTTGCCAGTAACCGTGCGTTAGATCAGTAACCGGCAGATTAAGCAAGGCTCCGAGTGTTGTGCGGCACCCGGAGCTTTTTTGCGTCATACCAAAAGAGAATTTGCGCCCCTTCACAATCAAACTATGCTTCACCCATGCAATCCTCCAACTTCACGCGCTGGGCGATCCTAGCTTTATGTGCGCTCACAATCATCCTTGCGTTTACCATGCCGACCCTCATGCTTCCGGTTCTCTTCGCCGAGATGGCCGAAGAACTGGATCTTACGATTCTTCAGCTGGGCGTGGCTTGGGGGTCAATTTCCCTTTCGGGCATCGTCATTAGCCTGTTTGGCGGGGCGCTGGGTGACCGCTTTGGGTCAAAAAAGACTTTAGCAGTTGCTTGTTTGTTGATGGGTATTTTGGGCGCTTTGCGTGGTTTATCCTCAAATTACATCACGCTTATTGCTACTTTTATGCTTTACAGTTTGGTGGCCCCCGCCATCCCGCCTAATTTGCATAAAGCTGGTGCTTATCTGTTTCCTGAAAGTAAAGGGATTTCTACCGGAGTTATCTCAACCGGCTTCGCCTTTTCGCTTTTTCTAGGATCACGTTTTTTAGCAACGTGGGTGTCGCCAACTTTAGGGGGATGGCGCAATACGCTGTTTATGTTTGGGGCAATCGGAATTGTGTTTGGGTTGATCTGGCTGTTTGCCGTTCCAGACGGTGTTTTGCCTCAACCGGCCGGCCGTGACAAACCCTTCTTCAGCGGAATCTTTTCCGGCATAAATCGTGTGATTCGAGTGCGCGAACTGATGATCATCTCGGCCGGGTCCTTACTTTTTTGGGGCTGTTATCGGGGCTTTACCGGCTACGTCCCGATTTACCTGCGGAATTTAGGCTGGGATGCGGTCAAGGCAGACAGCGCCCTCTCAAACTACTTTTTGGCATCGCTGATTTTTGCCCTGCCAATTGTTTATCTTGCTGAAAAATGGGGACAGCGTAAACCGCTTTTGATTTTGGCCATGCTGTTAAACGGGGTTGGCGTCATTTTGATCGGAACTGGAAATGAATTTTGGATCATCGTTGGATTGATCGCAGGTGGCATCATGTTTGACGCCTACATGGCACTCCATCAGGCGGAGGTCTTAGATTTAACCGGAATTGGTCCATTTGTGGGGAGTGCTTTAGGCATCTTGGGTGTGTCAAGAGAAATTGGGGGATTGTTTAGCCCACCTTTTGGCAATTGGCTGTCCCAGTTTGGCGACACAGCACCTTTTTTCTTTTGGGGTGGATTAGGGTTAGTGGCCGCGCTTGTTTATATGATATTGCCAAAAAGAAAACCGGTTATCGATTAGCCAGCAGTTTTTTGGAAAACAGGTTCACCTTCCAAGATTGTTTGCAGGACCTGGGTTTGCCCAATCTGATCGGCCGGAATTTCAAACAAATTGCGATCGAGCACAATCATGTCTGCATATTTCCCCACCTCAATTGAGCCACAAATCGCCTCGTGTCGGGCCGCTTTTGCCCCGTTAATCGTATAAATTTCAAGGACCGTTTCTAAACCTAATTCTTGATTCTGCCCAAGTTTACCCGGTACTTGGCCGGTAGGGTCCTCACGCGTGATCATCGTTTGCATAGCTACCCAATTGCTGGGTGTTGGGGCCATAGCGGGCCAGTCTGTTCCAGCGATCATCGTGGCTCCTGACCGATGATAAGACCCCATCGGCCAACTGCTGTCGATCTTCTCGCGCGGTACCGCCTTGATTAGCGACTGCTCTTTGTTGAGAGAGGGATGCCAGAGTTTGGGACATAAATCAGCCACCGCTCCAAGCTCAGCAAAGCGTGGCAAATCGGCCGGATGCACGTTTTGAGGATGTGCAATTTCGTGCCCCAAGCCTGAATCGCCATTTGCGACTCGCGCCGCTTCGATGGCATCCAGTGCCGCCCGTAAAGAGGCATCTCCCGTGGCATGCATTTTGACAATCAGCCCTTCATTGTCAAACCGAGTTAGCACCTCTTTGAGTACCTCACGGTCAACCAGGAGTTGCGCATAGGGGTCGTGCTTGTCGGCATCATCATCCAAATAAGGATCGAGCATACAGGCGGTGCGTGCAACCGGCACGCCGTCTAAGAACAGTTTCAGGAAATCAACTTTAACCCGCTCACCCGCAAAAGATTGGCGCTCGTTGAGCAGTGGCTCCAGATCGGCCGCATCATAAACAAATGGGGTGATCCACAAAAAGTGAAGGCCGGTGCGCAAGTTAAGGGTGCCGTTTTGATCGGCCGTTTTGTACGCCTGTGCCATCGACCGATTAACGGCTGCCTCTTTGATCGATGTGACACCGTATGAGTTTAGGGTTTTGCCCAACCATGTGATCCCCTGCTGATACTCTTCAGGTGTGCGGTCTGGAATAAATGCGGCAACCTGACTGGCGGCCGTTTCGAGCAACACCCCTGTGGCGTTGCCCGATGAGTCTCGCACAATCTCACCTCCGGCCGGGTTGGGGGTAGATGGGGTGATTCCGGCCAGTTCGAGCATTCGGCTGTTGCACCAGCCGTTGTGATGGGCCGCATCCCACAAAAAAACCGGCCGGTCAGCGCACACCGCATCCAGCTTGTCTTTGTTTAAATCATTGATGATGCCCATTAGCCAAGCACCTCCAACGATCCATTTTTCATTTGGATGTTCGGCCCCGAATGTCGCGACAGCTTCAACCGCTTCTTCTGCCGTGGCCGTCATCGGGAACTGGCATTCAAAAAGCGCGCTTAAGGCACCCAGAACGCCGTGGATGTGCATATCGTGTAGCCCCGGCATCGCAAAGCGGCCGTTCAGGTCAATAACTTGTGTGTTGGGGCCGGCAAATTTCTGCGTCTCTTCGTTAGAACCTACATACACAAACTTCCCATCGTGGATGGCAACCGCCTCGGCCCAAGGTTGTGCTTTGTTGACGGTGTAAATTTTCCCGTTTAGATAAACGCAGTCTGCAAATGTTTTCATCCATCTAGCTAGACTTCGGATGTTTTTAAAACATCCGAAGTCTGAATTTAGTCACCTGTTTCAAAATCATCAGGGGCTTCGTTAAAGAAATCAAAAAACGCCTTATCTGTCACCGGCGGAACCGGCCACTGATTACCACGCGTGGCGGATAACGAGCGATTTGAGCCTGGCTTGAACGTTTTTCCTTGTTCGCCTACCAGCTTCCCTCTGTCGATCCATTTTTCATCAGAGCCATAAAGCTCGCTTAGCAAAACAGCGCTGAGTCGGCTTTGAACCTCGGCCATTTCCGGCCGGTAAGCGATGTCGTTTAGCTCGTTTGGATCCTCTTGCAAATCAAATAGCTGAGTCCGGTTTCCGCACGGGTACCAAATCAGTTTATGCTTCACGTCACGCACCATGCGGGATGCCTGTGAGTTTTCCCCATACTCACCGTAGAGGGTCGGCCGTGTTTCTTCTCCCAGCATCGAAAGTCCCTCAACCGTGTCTGGAATCTCGATACCGCACATGTCTAACAGCGTTGGCATCACGTCCCGAATTTCAACCAGCCGGTCATCGGTTCGATTGAGCCCAACACGCCGGTCGTTCTTCGTTCCCATCAAAATCATTGGGATGTTGGTTGAGTTTTCATAGAAGACCTGTTTGGCCCACATCCCGTGGTTCCCCAGCATATCGCCGTGATCACTGGTAAAGCAGATGATTGTATCCTCGAGCAGACCTTCCCAATGCAAGGTGCCGATCAACCGGCCGATGTGATGATCGATATGGGTGCACAGCGCATAGAATGCACGGCGAGCTTGCTCGATAGTAAGTGGGTTCATGCTGTTGCCCCGAGCCTGCACCGCTTGAGCGTGATATGGTAAATTGCCGTAATCGGCCGACCAGTCGCCCGCAAACGGCTCATCTATCGGAATTTCTCGGTAAAAGTCGAGATAGCTTTGTAGTGGCACAAGAGGGGGGTGGGGGCAACTGTAGCCGCAATACCAGAGCGACGGCCGGTTTGGATCCCGTCGCTTAATCGCCCGTTCGGTCATTTTTGTGGCCCAATCGGTCACATGCAGATGATCATCCAAGTGCCATGAGCGATGGAAGTAATTGTTGTTGCTCATCCCATGCCCAAACCGCTGACCCGCATACCCCATGTCTCCCAAAAACAGCTCGTAATCGTCTGCAAAACTGGTGTAGTGAGTACGCCCTTCATCATCGAGCAACACATCGTCAAACCCGATCCGATCCCGCTGTGGATGGACGTGAATCTTGCCAACCGCCTGAGTTTGATAGCCTGCGTTGCTAAAGGTTTCAGCTAGTGTCGGTATCCCTTCCGGCATCGGTTGGAGCGGTTTAAACGTGCGGTCCCCGTGGGTTTTGGCGGTGGTGCCGGTCATCAGCGAGCGGCGGGATGGCAAACATACGGGGTGAGCCGCATAGGCGTTGGTAAAGCGGACGCCGTTACGGGCCAATTGGTCTAAAACCGGAGTCTGTACGCTCGGGTGGCCCGCACAGCCCAACAGGGAGGCGAACCAATGGTCGGTTACGATAAGTAAAACATTTGGTTGGGTCATTTTTGTATCTCGTGTTGCGTATCTCGTACGGCGTGTAAGCCCACGCACCGGGGTCTAATTGACAACGATGGCACTCGGAACAAGCTCCTCATCCATATATCGTTTGGCATCCTCATGGGTTAAAAAACCTTCCGGCGGGAAGTCCATGTGCATATTCCAGTCATCGCCAGTGGCCCGCATAAATGCGTTAATCCGGCCGTCAAGCTGATCCATGAGCTTAGCTTTAGCCGGATCATCAACCAAATTGTTGAGCTCGTCAGGATCAGCGTTTTGATCAAACAGCAGTTTGCGGCGGGATGGCTGGCGCACATACATCCAATCTTTGGTGCGGATGCCCCGTTCGGGGACAGGGGTAAACTCATGAGCAACCCCGTCTACCATTTTGAATGTTTGGTACATGACATGATCACGGGTTTGATCGGCCGTACCGTCTAGCAAAGGCAGATAGCTGACCCCCTGCACGGCGTCTGGAATCTGCACCCCACAAAGCTCAAGCAGAGTCGGCATCGTGTCAACTGCAACATCAATCAACCCATCAACCTTTTGCCCTGCCTTAAATCTGGCTGGATACCGGACGATAAATGGGACCTGCATGGCAGATTTGTGGCCAGTGGGTTTGTAGCCGCAGTAATAGCCGTGTTGCCCCAGCATGTCACCGTGATCGCTCAAGAAAATGACTAGCGTGTCTTCAGAAACACCAAGACGAGCCAGGCAGTTCAAGATTCGGCCGATATTGTGGTCGATGTTGCTCACCATCCCATAATATTCGGCGATAAACTGCCGAATTTCTTCTTCCGTTTCAGCCTCGCCCGGCTTTTTGGCACCATACGAACATCGGCTCCTGAGTCGCGCTTTTTCATTCCCTTCGCAGTCGATCTCCCAGCGCTGTTGTTGGGTTGTTAGCTGGAGATCAGGGTTGGGCACACCGGCCGGGAGCGGAATCTCGGCCGGGTCGTACATCTCGCGCCAATGTTTTGGCATGGTGTTGGGGTGATGGGGAGGGCCGTAGGCCACAAAGCCAAAAAATGGTTTGTTTGGTTCACTTCCAACTGCACGCTCGATGTACTCAATAATGTGGTCGGTCTGGAAATCAGGCTCGTATCGTTTGCTGGTGTAGGGTTGATCTGTGTCTCGGTAAAAGATCGAATCAAAATAGCGATGACCCCGGTTAAAGCCAACAAAATCATCAAAACCCAGACGCCCGACGCCAGGGGCGA
>JAHDGV010000196.1 GCA_020631655.1 Chloroflexota bacterium
AGGAGCCCGAAACACCGGAATCTGCCAATAGTTCGATTTTCCTACCGTTTATTAGGGTGGTGAGGTGAGATTATCTCAGCCCCCATGAGTGGAGGTCTGGAGAAACGGTAGAATTACCGTTATGCAAAAAATAAACCCACCAGACCTCCATTGGAGAGTCGAGCATGTGTAAATGAAACCTGCGAAAAGTATGTGCAGGCAGGTCAAGAAAACTTGATTGTGAGAAAAATTTATGGAAAAGACCAGATTCGCTATCTTCGATGTCAAATCTGCCAGAAAGAATTTAGTGAACGAAAAAATACAGCCCTTTGGAATACAAAGATTCGGGAAGAGAACGCGGTCAGCATCGGGGAACATCTATCTGAAGGATGTTCGCTGAAAAGTACCGAGCGTCTCACAAAAGTATCTCGGGATGCAGTACGGCGGCTGAAAGACAAGCTGGGCGAACATGGGAAGTTTTTTCATGATGAAAGAGTTGTGGACGTTGAGGTTGAAACGATCCAAGCTGATGAAAGGCACGGATTTGCAGTCAACAAACAAACACAGATGCGGGAAGGTGAAACATTGGAACCAAAAAGTCGTTTTATTCTGTCCCATGTCCAAGGTAAACGGGAAGAAGAGATGATTCGCACGCTTCTTGAGGAGACGAAACAACGAATTGCACCAGCAAATCAGCAAAAAATAGCCCTGTTTACAGATGGCTTACGCAGTTATGCCACTGTATTTCCTGAAATATTTGGAACACCGTATCAACCGGCACGCAAGGGTAAACAGGGGCGCAAACCGATCCCTCGCTATCGGATTCCAAGACAACGGGCTCACGTTCAGATTGTCAAGCATCGGTCCGGCCGCAGACTTGAGTCTGTCGAAATTCGCTATACTCACGGGTCGAAGTAACGCATCGATCAGGCTTTGGAGTCGCTTGGTTTCAACGTTCCCAATACAGCATATATCGAACGTCGAAACGGCTCAGCACGATTAATGAACAGCTCTCAAGTACGTAAAACCTTGGCTTATTCCAAGGGTAAAGAAGGCAAACAGTGGTTAGGCTGGTGGACTACCACTGTTTATAACTGGTGTCGAGAAAATCGTTCTCTACAAACATTACTAGAGAAGCCGATTGGTCGAAAGCTGTGTCAGAAGCGATCACCAGCTATGGTTCTCAGTTTAGCAAATTCAATTTTTAAAGTTAGTGAGATCATCCGCACTCCGGTCTATCCCAGAAGGGGTATGAGATAATCTCACACGACTACCTAATGCGAGAACATCCTTCGCCAATTTTTCTCTCGCTTCTAACTTGATTATTGGCGAAGGTATTGTTACGAAGTCCTAAATCACATCTTTTCGCTTCTGCACAAATGCAGTAGCCCCCAATAAAACCGCAGAGTAGAGAATCAAGATTGCCCACCGCGATAATAAGTGGCCCGGCGTTGCGCTATAGCTAAGATTCGGGGAATATTCGGCCTCAATCGCCAACTGCTGTTCAGTACAGTACACACTCTCAGATTCAAAAATATTGGCCAAAGCTGGGGTCTCCATCTCTAGGCAGCCACCGCCTAAATCGATGATACGAGGCACATCAATCGTGTCTCCTAAACCTTCAATTGTCCAACGCATCGTTGTCAGGTAGCTGATCGGTTCAGCCCGGTTTGGCAATGGGAAAATCACCCCCGCAAACATAATCTGTACAAACACAACGACAAGCATCGCATAAATAACGGTTGCAGAATTACGCACAATGGCTGATATCAAAAGCCCCAAACAAATGCTAGCAAGCGTCCCCAAAAGAAGCGTAATGTACATTTCCAGACCCGAAGGGAGTATGACCCCGGTCTCTGGAAAAGCGATCTTAAACCTTAAAACCAGCAGCAGAAGGGCGCACTGAATTAAGGCAAAAAATCCTAAAAGCACTACTTTTGACGAAAGGTACGAGCCGATTCTCAGATTGACTAAACGCTCTCGCTGATAAATCGCCCCTTCTTTGACAATTTCGTATGCGGCCGCAAACAGCCCCAACAAAGCCGCAGCTAAGGCCATAATAAAAACAAATCGTTCTGTGTTATTGGCTATTTGATAGATCGACTGCACGGGCGGTTCTAGGTCATTCTCAAGTTTGATCTCAATATTGCTCTGAATCCGCTGGGTAATCGTCTCAACCGATAGCCCGACAAGGTCATTTGCATCAGTCATCATGAGCAACAAAAGGCCAATGACAGGCATAACGGCCAGCAAAATAATCAGGCTTAGTCGGTCGCGCCGAATCAGGTTGAAATACCGGCCGGTTAACACCCTAAATTGATCAACAAAACTAACATTCCCACCTGATTGATCAATCGATGCATGGCTGGTGGGCTGCTGATCTCGATCGCTTAAGCGCTGCGTCACATACTCAGCATATTGCGGCGAAGTTTTATACAGCTCTTGCCAAATATAGTCTGTTGGATGCCCTTGCTGAATCAACGATTGGGCCATAGCAGCTTTGTCGGCAGGCCAAGCTATTTGCTGTGGCGGAAGTGATAGACGGGTGTAGATATCTGCAAAATCATGCGCACCAAAGAAATCTAGCGCCTCTTTTGGTGGCCCGTAATAACAAAGACGGCCGCGTGCCAAGAAAACGACATGGGTACACTGTCCAATGTTATCGGTCGCATGGGTGATCAGCATGATGGTTCGCCCACCATCGGCCAAACGACGCAGGGTCTGCATCATCTTCTTCTCAAGCCCGGGATCTAAACCACTCGTCGGCTCATCGAGGAAAAACAAGCCGGGATCAGCCAGCAATTCGGCCGAAATACTAACCCGCTTCCGCTGACCGCCGCTCAGATTTTTGACTAGTTTTTTCCGATGATCGGTCATCTCAACTTGGTCAAGCACTTTTGCCATGCGGGCTTCAATTTCTTCCGGCTCAGCATCAGGCAAACGCAAGCGGGCAGCATAAGTCAGCGCCTCTTCAACGGTTAAATTTTGGTGGATGATGTCATCTTGGGGGACATATCCGATGTTGGCCCGATACGCTCCAAAGTTGTCATACAGATCTTCCCCATTGACTAATACCGTTCCAGCATTAGCAGGTGCAAATCCATTTAACGCTTTTAGAAATGTGCTTTTACCAGCTCCAGAACCGCCTACAACGGCGACAAACTCTTTAGGATAAATCGAAAGAGAAATATCGTTCAGAATCGTAAGGTCTTCACCCCCAACTTTGACGGTACGATCAAGGCCAAACGCATCGATTCGATAGTTACCCTCTGGTGAAAACTCGATCAGTCGGCCGCTTTGGTAAACTAGCTTGAACGGTCCAACTAGAACGCTGTCCCCTTCTGTCAAAGGATGACCAGAAGACAGTCGCTGCCCATTCACGAAAGTGCCGTTTGCGCTCCCTAAGTCATGCAAAACCCCGTTCCGCACTTCAGCATGGCGGCGAGATACCCCAGGATGATCAAGGAATAGACTGCTAGCTGGGTCTCGGCCGATAACAATCGCTTGGCTACTGCTAAGATCAACTTCACCGATATATCGGGTAACTTGGGCCGGTTGTCCGGTCGCCTGATTTGCTAAAAGGGTGATGCCGACCGTGTTCCCATCGTTGTCACCAATTCGTAAAATGTCTCCAGAATGAAGCGGATGGGGCTGATTGGGAGTCATCTTTTCCCCATTCAACCAAGTCCCATTTGTACTTCCCAGATCAGCCGCCCTATACCCATCTTCATGCACCTGAAGCTGCAAGTGTGTGCGTGATACAAAGTGGATGTCTAGTTGGACCTCATTTCCCCCATCGCGGCCGATGGTGACAGGCCCGGTGACGGAGTGAGTCTTTTCTGGCTCCCCCGGCCGGGACACAATTAATTTGGCTTCCATTGATTACTCTCCCGTTTCAAACACGTTGACGGTCGCTATTTTTGAGGTCCCGTCTGTGTAGTAAATTTGTTTTCCATCTTGGCTAATCGCTATCGCGTCAGGCTCACACACATGCGCTTCTGCAATTTCAGTTGCGTCCCAACAATCAGCACCTAAAGGGGTGCCGTATGTTGCCAAAAGCTCCCCTTCTTGGCTAATGATCGCAATCCCCCCTCTTTGAGTAGCCAGCACAACAGAACCATCCTGTGCAACAGTAAAGGCACGTGGTGATGCTGAAGAAAATTCCTTTGGATTGGCTTTTTCAAGCGCACCTTCTCCAAATTCTGTAACTAAAAAGCCTTCTTGATTAAACTTTTGAATTCCACGGGATGAAGCTGCATAAACAAAACCTTGCTGGTCAACCGTAAACAGATCACTATTGGCAGATTTCAAAATGAAGTCATTGATGAGGGCACCCGTATCTGGGTTGTAAATCGCCACAAAATGGACGTTGTCCCCCAAATCACTTTCGGCCGTGCCAAACATGTAAACTTCGTTGTTACTCCCTTTCGCAACAGAAGTCATTGAATATTTAGTATACCCTTCACGATCTGGAGTATTGAAATTTCCTCGAATTTGATTAACGGCGATGTCGATCACAACTCCGTTTGCCGCAAACGCTGCAAACGCAGCGATGCGAGTTGGGTCAATCGAAAGCACTTTATCCACCGGACCGCCTAAGATTTGCTCAAAATCAAACTCTTCGATTGTATCATCAGCCTTGAGCACGTTAATCGAGTCATGTCTCATAACAAAAAAGAGGAAATCGTTTACCTCATCCACCGCCAGCGAGGAATAGGTTGGAGCCGAAAATTCTCCTTCGATTATAGGCCTTGACACCAGCGTGCGGAAGCTTCTTTCTCCTGTATCAATTGAGCTCCCAATCGAAAGCGGGACAGCGGTCGGAATGATCTCATCACTCGCTGAATCATTTTCGGAGCTACTGTTCTCTGAAGACACATCGTTACTATCTACGGCCGCATCACTTTCTTCAGCAACTGCCCCCTCTTCCTCGACGAGAGAACTCTCTGGATCATCTCCTCTAAAGGCAAACATCATAACCCCGATCAAACCAACTAAGATCAACCCGCCGATACCTCCATATAAAAGCAGAGGATTCATCCCGCTCTTACTCGATTGTGTGGGTGGCTTGCTTTTAGACGGTGGAGAAGGAAGAGGTGATTGGCTCTGTTGATCACCCAAAATCATGGTGTGCGCTTGTGCCTGTGGTGTTGGGGCTGGGGTGACCGGTGCGCCAGTTTCTATCGGCGCACTCACCGGAGGTTTTACTGGTGATGACGGAGGTTGGATATTGGGTAGCAGCGTTGTAGCTTGCCCCACATCTTGTGCTTGAGGCATAGATGCAGAGGTTCCTCCGGTGGCTGATTGCTCAATCGCTTGGATGAGATCATTAGCTGTGGGATATTCACCAGACATCCCGGCCGAAATCGCCCCTTTGGCTGAATCAGACAGTGAATTTAAACCGGCTAATGCATCCAAGTTTGAATCAGGTGTTACAGTCTCTCCGGCCAGCATCGTTGCATAAGCTGCGGCCAATCCGCGAATATCGTCAACAGGATTTGTCGCATCGGTTGCGAAGCTAGTTAATACACTTTGATTCGAAGCGGTGATCTCAATATGTGAAGCGGTAACAGCCCCATGTGAAACTCCTTCCTGATGCATATACTGTAAAGCACTGCCAACCTGCTTCATCCAGTAAAGGGCGCGCTCTGCTTCAATTGGCGTCCCTCGTTCTTCAATCCGGCTATCAACTGACTGCCCATCTACAAAATCAATAATTAATGCGCGTGATTCTTCGATTACAAGAACGTCTGTCACACGGGGTAAATTTGCATGGTGCAGCTGGGCCAACAAAATCGGCCGGTTGGTTGTCTTGCCGGTTGAAAAGATATGCAATAGGCGCGGTTGCTCTAATGCGCTGTCCCAGACTCTAAAAGTCCGGTCATCCAATTGTTTAACGATACGATATCGTCCGTTTAAAATTGATCCAGTATTTAAATTTTCCATGGTTGTAAGTCAGTATGCGCTCAGGCTAAAAACCCACTACTGAGTAAAGTATTGAATAATCTAATGGTCTTCTCGCCCAGTTTATAAAATAAACTATCTAGTAGTTTCCGTTAGTGGGCAGGAGTTGATCGAGAACACCACTTAACGTCAAGAAGGCTAGAAATGATAAGGCAGAATGATAGTTGAAGGATGCCGTTGAATAAACTCACCAGACTTCCACGCTAAAAAGTCTAACATGTGTTTCTCAAACTTGCGAGGCCCATATTCGACTGAAAAGAAAATATTTAGAGAACTTTTTTTAACCTTTGCAAATTCTTCAAAAAATTAGCGAATTCTAGTTAGAAAACCCCAAATCATCTACAATTTAGGATCAACATTCGGTGGGTGATTGTGCACGAGACCAACTATCGCCTTGCAGCCGTAACTCCCATCCTTGGGTAAACAATAAACTAATCTCACTATCAAAATTTTAATTAAGTTACGCGACTTGTTTCTCTATGAAGGTATTAGGCAAAGACACCGTATTAAATAGTAGATATCGGATTATTGCACCTATTGCAGAAGGGGGGTTCGGAGCCGTTTACAGGGCCGAAGATCAAATTTTAATGCGCCCCTGCGCGGTTAAAGAAAACCTGTTTCAGAGTTCTGCAGCACAAGTTCAATTCAAAAAAGAGGCTTCACTCTTGGCCGGCCTCAATCATCCCGCTCTTCCCCGCGTAACGGATCGCTTTGATGCCAATGGAAATCAATATTTGGTGATGGACTACATTTCTGGACACAGTTTGCAAGATTACCTTGGACAGATTGAGCCCAAACAAGCGGTTAAAGCGATTTTGCTGGTTGCCGATGCGCTCCAGTATCTCCATAGCCAAAAACCGTCGATTTTTCATAGAGACATCAAGCCAGCAAACATTATTATTAGGCACGACAATCATGTCATGTTGGTGGATTTTGGGATTGCACGATCCCAAGATTTTTCTGAAAAAGTCCAAGCGGGAACACTAGCGGTGACAGATGGATATTCTCCACCAGAACAGTACAAGGGAACTACCGATGCCCGATCAGACGTTTATGCTTTGGCGGCAACGCTCTATGCACTCATTGTCGGCCGACGGCCGGAAATTGCCACAGAGCGTTCCGCTGGAAAAGAGGTTGACTTCAGCCCCATTCCAAAGCCTCTAAAACCGATTCTAATAACAGCGATGGATCTTGCACCCCATCGTCGCTACACAACAATGCAAACATTCATTAGCGAATTAATGCCAACCGTAAAGCTCGTATAAACCAAAAGTCTTCATCCCTATTGCTTAGCCCGAGGGTGAGTTCATGTTCAGACAAAACAAAACCACGAATTAATTTTCAAAACTGTCACTGCGTTGACAGAAAACATCTTAAATAAACAGAAAGTCGCCTGTACATTTCTGACAAACGTTCAAAACAGAACCATCTTGGCATGGGAAATGCCAACTTAGTTCTGAATGTTTGAATCACTATAAATCTGCCTGAAGAGGTAATAAAAAAAAGGATATTGCATGTATCAAAAGGGAAAATCAAGTTCAATTAAATGGTGTATCTTGTTAGCCATCCTGCTCCTGACGGGATGTGGGCTGTTCGGACCACAGGAAACAGACGAATCAACAGATTCTGGTGAAACCCCGGTGGAGTCTACAGAGTCAGATAATTCGTCGAGCGGTGAAACAGATGAAACGGCCGGTGAAACTGAATCAAGCGAATCTGAGAGTGTTGAAGCTGATTTTGAAATTGTAGAAAGCGAAGATGACAAATTTGGATCGGCACCCAGTTTCTCATTAGGTAACCTTCCCACGCTTGCAGAGTTGATTGAAAAATATCCTGCAATCGCGGACCTGCTAAACAATCCAGATTTAACTGACCCAGACTCAGTACGCTCAATCTATGACCAGATGATCGCCATTTACAAAGGCGATGGGGTCGATGGCTTAAACGTTTTTCTCAAAGATACCGGATTGGCCGCTCAATTTGGTCTTGATTCATCTTACGTAGACTATTTGATGGTTTATGAAGATGAGGGGGCTGACGCAGCTGAATCCCTGGCCCGGGAACGGGGCCTAATCACTGAAGATAACCAACTGCGCATGGTCATCATCTTTGAATCAGGTGCGTCGGTACAAGATATTCAAGGATTGCTAGAGCAAAATAATATTGTTGTGCTTGAAGATGCAGGGGAAGAAGTAGAAGTTGGCGTTCCGATATCAGCCCTAAAAGCGGCCCAATCGTCCGATGTGATCATGGGGCAGCTTTTGAGCATTACCCAACATGAAAGTGTATCGGGCATACGTACCCCTCGTACCCTCACATCTAACCAATACAACACTGGGGCAATTGGGCAAGGTGTGCAAAACAGTGGGGCAGATGAGTGGCACGCGGCCGGAATTACCGGTGAGGGTGTAAAAGTCGCGGTTATTGATCTGGGTTTTTCTGGATTCCTTGATTTGGTGGGTGGCGATTTACCCGACAACAACAAGATATTTGTTTACAACGAAAATGATGCTCGCGCCTTGAATGCCGAAAGAGAAGTGCATGGGACAGCCACGGCCGAGATCGTACATGATATGGCGCCCGGCGCAGAAATTTATATTGTTAAACCCAAAAACGACCTTGATTACCTAGATATTGCCGATTGGTTGGTCGCAAATGACATCAAAATCGTTTCCCATTCTGTGGGGAGCCTGACAGAACCGATTGACGGAACAGGGTTTTTAGATGGGATCATCGACGATTACAAGGATGATTTTGTATGGATCAACTCTTCGGGTAATTATGCAGAAGCCCATCTCGATATGGTTTTCGATGACACGGAAGGGTTGCATACGTTTCCAAATGGCGAAACAGTTTTGCCAATCGTGATCCCTGGCCCAACATTAGTTACAATTGCGCTTCAATGGGAGGGAAATGGATCTGCCATTACAGGTGGTGAGGATCACGATTATGATCTGTTTCTGTTGGCAGAAAATGCGGCCGGAACTGAGCTAGAAATTGTAGAAACTAGCCGTGACCCCCAATTTGGAAATCGTAGAGACATTCCGTCTGAAATGATTCGATATGTTTCAGATAAAGAACAGGTGATGTATGTTGCCATTGTCAACTCGGGGGCAAAAACCGCTAAACGACTAAATTTAATCGGGGCGAATACTCAATTTCAGTTCACCATGCCTGAAGGCAGTATTACCTCTCCCTCAGATGCACGGAACGCTGTGGCGGTTGGGGCAACCTATTGGGCCGATGATTCTCTTGAGCCATATAGCTCGCAAGGGCCAACTTGGGACGGCCGGACTAAACCTGAAATCTCGGCTCCAGCTCGGGTAGATAGTGTCGCTTATGGCTCAATTTTCCCCGGAACATCGGCCTCTGCCCCGCACGTTGCTGGCGCGGCCGCACTTCTACTTGAAGCCAACCCCAACCTTTCGATGGATGAGCTAAGAAATATGTTGGTTGGGTCCGCTGAAGACTTAGGCTCTTTAGGGTTAGACAATGAGTTTGGCAACGGCCGGGTTGAAATGGGTGCAGCACCTGCTTCGGCAGTCGCCGCGGTCCCAGCTCCAACTGATCCACCCGTTGTAGCTGAACCCACTGCGACTGAACCGCCGGTAGCCGAACCCACTGCAACTGAGCCGCCGGCACTGGATCCAACGGCGACACCGTTACCTGCTCCCACAAATACCCCCGCCCCACAGCCAACGG
>JAHDGV010000197.1 GCA_020631655.1 Chloroflexota bacterium
ATCTGCCCAACCTGCCGTCTGTAAGGGGGAGCAGTATGCGGCCGGTTAATCAGCTTCGTGATCCGGCTATTTTTGAGCAGGATCGGGAGATTTTTCTTATTTACTCGTTGCAGGGAGAATATGGTTTGGGGATCGGAAGATTAGTACCTGAATGATGGCTATCCGTTAAAAATTGTCAATTCAAAATTGACAATTTTCAACTTATATTTCCTATCATTCCTCAATCCATTCAAAGCCCCACACCGGCTCACGAAACGCATATAGATTACCATCGGCCGTGGCCAAGAAAGTCTGAGTGCCCATCGATTGGATCGCTTCAGAGCCATCTGAATTCCAAACGATATTAATTGCCTGCTCGATGTTGGGGATGCCGCTCAACCTCTCTGGTTGTTCGCTAAAGGATACCAACCGGTACAATCCCGCCTCGCTTAGCCGGTCGCTATTTTGCAAGCCAAACAAAAATCGATTATCGGCCGATTGACTTAAATTTGATACCGCTCCCGCGAACGACAGCCTGTACCTTTCATCCAGCCGCAACGCCTGATTTTCATAATCGATCACAAAGGTTCGGAACTCCCAATCTTCGTTTTCGAGTTGGACCGCGCTGATCAGCCTTGAATCCTCCAACCACGTAGCTGTATCTAAAAGTTGGCCATTCTCGGGCAACATCAGCAGTCTGTCAGCAACGTCTAGCACGGCGTATACGGCCGATTCTTGGGTCATGTCTCGTTGCTCAACGAGCAGACTTCGCCCATTTAGTGCCCATCCGATTGGCTTGTGCCGCACAACCAAAAAGGGGCTTTCTTCAGCATCACCGGGATTTTTATATAGCAACGTCGGCCGGGCTCCATCAATGTTCATGATGTAAACACCGTTTAGGTCCTCGAACACCACTAACTCGCTGTCTTGTCGCCATGTGATGGCTCTGCATCCTGTTTTGCACTCTTGGAGCATGGTCAACGGCCGATCACTTGGGCTGGCTGGAGTCGAGATCATAAAAATCTTTCCGGTATTTTGATTGGGGTTTGCTTGCAGGGGATTGGTTGTAAAAACGACCGAGTTTTTGTTCGGCGAAAGGGTTAATTCAACAATCATATCTTTGGCCCCTTTGACCAACGTCCAAGATTCACGGCTGACAAGATCAAGAAAGAGAATGTCGTATTCAGTGGCTCCTGCCGCAAAAGTGAGCGATTCAGTATCGCCTGATCCATTTCCTGATTGCTCAATCGGTTCGATGTAGCGCACAACAACGGCCGCACGATTCCCATCGGCCGAAAAATCAACTTTGATCACTTCTGAAAATGTGTTGGGGGCAAACCGTTCTGGATCAGCCGTTGGCTCAAAAATCGGGCTGATGGTTTGATTTTCGGCCGACCATCGCTCTAAAACACCCGACCGGACAAAAACCAGATCCTGCTGGACCCGGGGTAAATTGTTTAGATCCAGAGTTTGATAGGCTGGGTCTGAAACAGGGACCTCGGTCGCAGTAGGGACCGGTACGGGGATCTGAATCTCTTCAATTGTTTTTTGCTCTGTTTGGTCATCAGATTCGGCCGTTGCCAAAATGACGCTTTCCCCATCGTTTGTAGCGGCCGGGGTTGTGGTGAGTACCGGAACATTTAGCCCATCTTGAATTGCAGAAATAACAGACTGATCTTCGTCTGTTGATGGCGCTGGATCACATCCCAGCAAAAATAGAGAAAATATGACGGGTAGGCCGAATCGAAGGATTTTATTTAAACGCAAAGGTTGAATCATAAAAAGTTGCACTGTGTTTTTTCTTAAAGGTATCGTTTACGCTGTTTTGAAACTTGATGCCAAATGTTCGGCATATCTACGATTGGTCTTTGTTGGGGCTACATGAGTCCATATTTTCACGTTTCTAGGTTTGCACATTTAGAAAATCTCATGTCAAATACCTGGTGATGTGACTTGTGCTATGTCAGGTATAAAGTGATGTGATTTAAGAGCTGACCTTACGCGCTTTATCGAGAAAGATTTCAGGAGTTTTTAATCAGCTAATCCGGTTATTACCTGAGAAACTGAAACCATCGAAGTCGATTAGTGCGTAATATGAGTTAAGAATAACAATGACGTAGCTTGGTGTGTCTTAAACTGTTAGAGCGTTCATTTTGTAATAAGGTTTCAGACACTAGTTTAAGTCCCTTTTTATTTAAAAAGGTTTAATTTTGTGGAGAAATATTTGTGAGCAAAGCACGTGCGTCTGATAATGTGACAATGAATGAACAGATGATGGAGGTGTTGTCTGTTGCATGGAAGGAGCTACCTTCTATGATGGGAGAAGACTGGGAGCCAATGAAGAAAAAGATCTTGGCAGGCCTCGCAAACATGGAGGGGATGGATGACCCGGCCGACGATTATTTGGTCAAAATGTTGGCTGAGATGTTCGCTGATTATCCGTATGTACTCCAGATGCTGAATGATGTGACCAATAACGTAACGGGGCAATATCGGCCGGAATTTGAAGTGGTGATGCCAGAGCCTGAAATGGAGGAAGCCGAGGTCGAATTCGATGAAGAGTTTGAGGAGATGCCAGCAACTGAGTCTGCTGAAATCGATTTTGACGATGGGGCGCGTGACTTTCAACCGATTCCAGATGCGCCTCATGTGCCAGATGACGCAAATTACTATTTGGTGCCGGTCCATTTTGCCACAAACCGCAAGCGAGATAAACGGTATAAATTGCAACGCTCTTTCACCGGCCGGCGTAGCAACGAGCTAACCTATGGGTTGGCCCACGTTAGTATGCCCAAGACCCACGTGCCCGGTAACTTAGAAGGGCCCAGCCGCTGGCGGCGCGAAAAAGCTGACCCTAATCGCCATGTTCTAGTCATGTCACTAGATGTGTTGGACAAAGGCGGCTTTGTAGCCTCGGCCAACCAATCTTTGGCCAACGCGGAACAAGACGAAGCGCTGGTTTATATTCACGGTTACAACGTCTCCTTTGGTGGCGCGCTTCGTTTAACGGCACAAATCGCGACAGACATCGGGTTTAAAGGATTGGCGATTACCTACAGCTGGCCATCGTTTACCAAAACACTGCGCTACTTGGGTGACGAGGCCAACATCAAACACGGCCAAACATTTTTCGATGAGTTTCTCGAAATGATCGTTAAGGACTTGAACGTTTCAAAGATTCATCTGCTGGCACACAGCATGGGCAACAGATTGTTGACACAGGGGATGTCTACCATCTCGCAAGAGGCGTTGTCTGGAAAACTGGGACAGGTGATCTTTGCATCGCCAGACGTTGACAAAGGAATCTTTGCCCAGCGGGCCAAGAAATATGCGGGCAAAGCTGAACGCTACACGCTCTACATCAACGAAAGCGATTTGGCGCTTGAGCTATCTCAGTTCTTGCACGGGTTTGCCCGTGCCGGAGAACGGGATGAGGATCCGTTGGTGGTTGATCCTGTTGAGACGATTGACGCAACAAACATCGATTCATCGTTTTTGGGTCACAACTTTTATCAGCGAAACCAGACTGTCTTAGGCGACATTATGAATTTGGTCTTTAAGAATTTAAGCCCTGATGATCGCGATAATCTTAAAGCCGTTGCGGGAACGAAGCGGTATTGGGAGCTTTTCTAGGCAACACTTTTTGCACTGTGTTTCAGCAACCGGTTGAAATTTCAAGTGCCAAAGTCATACCTGCGTAGGCAGGTATCCAGCGCTGGTTTCCCGCCTGCGCGGGAAAGACGTTTAAGACAGCAACTTGGCCTGCAGAATCCCCTTTGTACTAAGAATTAAAAAAGCCCCGTTGAGCTCAAAACTCAACGGGGCTAGAAAAAAATCACTCACTTCTAAATTAGATTGAGCCTTTTTACTCCACCCAGTCAAACGTGCGGGTAACCGCTTTTTTCCACATTTTGAACAGATCGGTTGAGGCGTTGCTGTCAGCATCGGGTGCCCACTGTTTGTCTTCACCCCAATTACTACGCATTTCATCGGTGTTAGCCCAGAAGCCAACGGCCAACCCGGCCGCGTATGCCGCCCCGAGCGAGGTGGTTTCTGGCACTGTCGGCCGGATGACCGGTACACCCAACACATCAGCTTGGAACTGCATGAGCAACTCGTTTTGAACCATACCACCGTCTACTTTCAGCGCGGTTAGTTCAACCCCAGAGTCAAGGTTCATCGCGTCGAGCACTTCACGGGTTTGGAAGGCGGTTGCCTCCAGCGTGGCTCGTGCAAAGTGACCGCGGTTCACAAAACGGGTCATACCCACGATCGCCCCACGCGCATCATCTTTCCAGTAAGGGGCGTACAGGCCGGAAAATGCGGGCACAAAATAGATGCCGCCATTGTCCTCAACCGTGCTGGCTAACGCTTCAACTTCGGGTGCATCATCGATTAGTTTTAGATTGTCGCGCAACCACTGAACCAGTGCGCCTGAAATAGCAATCGAGCCTTCAAGAGCGTAAACGGTCGGCTCATCCCCAAATTTATAACAGACGGTGGTCAGCAGACCGTTTTCAGACTGAACAACCTCTGTACCGGTGTTTAAAATCATGAAACAGCCGGTGCCGTAGGTATTTTTAGCCTCACCGGCCGAGAAACAGGTTTGCCCAACAGTTGCTGCCTGCTGATCGCCCAAAATTCCGGCGATGGGTAGCTCGCGGCCGAACGGCCCATCAGCCAATGTGTGACCATACACTTCAGAAGATGAGCGAATTTCCGGCAACATGCTCATCGGGATCCCCATGATGTTAGCGATTTCACTGTTCCACGTGAGCGTGTCCAAATTCATCAGCATCGTGCGAGATGCATTGGTCACATCGGTTACGTGGATTCCGCCGTTAACGCCACCGGTTAGGTTCCAAATCAACCATGTGTCAATGTTGCCAAATAGGGCATCCCCTTTGTCCGCCGCTTCGCGCACGGCCGGTACATTTTCGAGTAGCCATTTAATCTTCAACCCAGAAAAGTAGGTAGCAAGTGGCAATCCGGTCTGCGGCCGGAAACGGTCTTGACCGCCATCTTTTACAAGATCAGCAACCACACCGGCATTGCGAGTATCCATCCACACAACCGCATTGTGTAACGGCTGACCTGTGTTTTTATCCCAAACCAAAGTCGTTTCACGCTGGTTTGTGATGCCTACGGCTACCAGATCATCGGCCGTGATCCCTGCATTTTTGATCGACCCTTTGATAACATCCTGCGTACGAGCCCATATTTCAAGCGGATCATGTTCAACCCAGCCGGGTTGTGGCATAATTTGTTCATGTTCCATTTGGTGCATGCCTACCGGTTGCCCAGCATGATTAAAAATCATACACCTCGTACTCGTGGTCCCCTGATCAATTGAAGCAACAAATTTGGTCATTCTGCTGCACTCCTTATAAATTGAAATTACTAATATCTTGAGGCTGAGTTTACAAAACAACTGCCTTTCAGACCAGATAATTTGAACAATGGAACTTTTTAAATACATTGGTCGTTTAAATAAACAACTGGGAAGAATCCGGTATTCAAGCCGTTCTGCCCCATTAGACTAGATTTAGACGAGTGGCCAATTCTTGGACCACTTTAGAAGAACCAAATAGGAGGTTCAATGCAAAAAAAGCATATCTACCCTTTATTGATTTTCATTTTAGCGTTTTTGGCCGCGTGCTCTCCTCAGCAGGTAGAAGAGTTGGTTGAAGAAACGAATGTAGAAGAAGTAGTTGAAGAGGCCCTTAGGCCTATAACCGAAGAGGAACTAGCAGAAGCCTATCCAGAGCCAGAATCTGCCGTAGCGGAAGATAGTGATAGCGAAGCTGACGTCGCTGAGGCGTATCCTGCTCCAGAAGTAGTGGAAGAGGCTGAAGAAGAAATGGCTGAAGTTGTGGAATCAGACTCGGCCGAAGTTGATGGTAGCTTGGCAAAATTGCCCCCGCTGGCGCAACCAAGTACGCCTAGTGGCCCACCATCTGCCCCTTCGAGTGGCGGCGGTGGCGCACCGGCCGCTTCTTTAGAAATGGCCGGTGATGTGATGGGAACTTCCATCATGATTGACCCCAGTGCATTGTTTGAACAAACCACTTTTGTGATGCCAGCTAGCTATCCAACCGTACCGTCAAACTTTATGGTGATGGAGCGGATTCGTAGCCAAGCGTCGGCCGAGCTAGCCCAAGCGCTTGCACAACAAAATGGCTTTGCACTGCCAATTTATCAAGAGCAACTCCCAATCGACATGATTGAAGAGATGAGCATTGCCCAAGACGGAACGTTTAGAGGCATGCCGTTTGTCGCTTTTTCACAAGATCAACGGATTACGATCATGGATGGATCGGTTTGGATTGATACAACCAATCCGGCCGACATTATCGTATTTGACCCTTCTCGCACCTTTGAAGAAGACTTGCTAGTCACGTTGGCCAACGAGCATCTTGCAACCCTTGATTTAGGGATTGAATATGATCTAGACGTGCAACCTTTCGGGAACGTACTGGTTCACCCAATTGTAGATGGCTTGCGAGTCAATCAGCCGATTATCGGTTTGTACTATGACTACAATGCATCAAACGAGCCGTTCTTACGCTCGATGTTTATGGATCTGTATTCAGAATCAAACGTGATTGGTGAATATCCGCTCTTATCGGCCGAAGCGGCTTGGAGCAACATGCTCCCCGGATTATCGACCGGCACGGTTCAATGGAGCATTGGTGATGGGACATTCCCCACCGAGCCGATTGTGAACGATATTGAGAGTGATGTGGTTGAACCATTAAGCTGGTTTGTAGGTGATGGGTCCGACGAGGCTCGCAACCTGTACGGATGGCCAACTGTATTTAATCCGGTTGCTGATGACAGCTTGCCATTGATCTTTGTAAACGGCACTCTGATTCAAGCTCCGGCCGAAGCTGGGATGCTGATCGCAACAAGCCCACAAAGTGTGTTTAAAATGACCGGATCATACGTTGAAGGTGAAAATGGACAATCCTCATTTGCGGCCGATAGCGTGACACCCATCCCATTTGAAAGCCAACTGTTTTTGCAGGGTGATGTGATTCGTGAAGGAGATGCGGTTTACGTAGATTCTCCAGACTTTGGTCGAGTCCAACTTATTTCTCCACCAATTGATCTGCCAGAAGGTGTAACCGTTTTTGTTGATGGCTATCAAGATGGTATTTCTGAAGATGGAACAACTTTGCTTGACTGGCAATACTTGAGCGAAGCGGTTGATTATTCAGTTGAAGGTGGTATTAGCCTCGAGACACTGCCTAATCCGGTTGACGGGTTTGGATTTGGACTTGATGATGATGCGCTGGCTGAGATCACGATCGACTCGATTGAAATGAGCTACGGGGTTTCTTGGCCCCAATATTCAGAAGAGGTCGTAGACTTTGCTCCAATCCAATCAAACTATTTGATTCCGGTTTGGACCTACAGCGGTACGGCCGCAGATGGCACCGCGGTTCAGTTTGAAATTCCGGCCGTTGATCCGGCTTATTTCCAAAACTAAACTCCTCCTTTGATTACTTTAGACCAGTCAGGTTTCAAAAACCTGACTGGTCTTTTTGCATTTTTAAGCTCGGCCTAACACACCTGCAAGCAGCGTCATGCGTACAAACATGCCGTTTTGAGCCTGTCTAAACCAGCCAGAGCGAGGATCATCATCAATCGCCTCATCAATCTCACCTACGCGCGGTAGGGGATGCATGACAATCATTTTCTCTTTGGCTTTGGCCATCAATTCTGGCCCCAAAACATAGTAATCTTTTACGCTTTCGTATTGCTCAATGTCTGTGAACCGCTCTTTTTGAACGCGGGTCATGTAGAGCACGTCAACGTCATCAATCACATCTGCGATATTGTGCGTTTCGCGCACGTCGATCTTTGCATCAATAACCTGATTCATGAGGTTCAGGGGCAGGCGCAAAATTTCGGGCGATACAAAACGTAGTTTCACATCATATTGCATCAGCAAGCGGGTCAGGGAGTGGACCGTCCGGCCGTAGCGCAGGTCACCTACCATGGCGACCTTTAGGCCGTCAATTTTGCCCAGCTCGTCCCGAATGGTAAACAGGTCTAACAGTGCTTGAGTGGGGTGTTCACCCGGCCCATCCCCCGCATTAATCACGGGGACATTCGCGGCCGCGGCGGCCCGTTTTGCCGCTCCGATTTGGGGATGGCGTAGCACAATTACATCTGCATACTGTTGCAATACCCGCATTGTGTCTTCAAGCGTCTCACCCTTGCTCACAGAGCTAAAGCTAACCCCAGATGTAATCGGGATAATCCCGCCACCCAGCCGCTGAGTCGCAGCGATGAACGATGAGCTTGTGCGGGTGCTTGGTTCGTAGAAGATGAAAGCGGCGACTTTCCCTTTGAGCAAGTCGGCCGTCCCCTGTTTTTGAACCATCTCGCGCATTTCAAGCGTGCGGGTAAACACATATTCGATCACATCTTTGTTGAACTGCGAGACGGATAAAATATCCTGCCCGTACAAAATTCCTCGAACTTCCTCAGGCATATTGGCTTCTTCAAAGTTAAATAGTGGTTTCATTTCTCTCTCTGTTTCGATAGACGATTAGCGCTGTGCGTTAATCTTGTCTCGTAATTCAATTGCAGCTTTGCGCGCCTCATCTGCAAAATCGTACCCATTGCCCGCGTAGATGATGCCGCGCGAGGAGCTGATCAGTGGTCCTGCGACCGAGTCGCCTCCATGTTGCACCGATGCTTCTAAGCTACCCCCTTGCGCACCGATTCCGGGAATCAAGAATGGGGCGTGTGGGGCCTGCTCTCGAGCCATCTCCATTTCTTCGGGCCATGTAGCGCCGATGACCAAGCCAACGGCCCCGTAATCGGGCTGACGCAGGTCATTGACCCGGCCGATCACTTGGCGGCTTAAATCGTTGGGATTGGTCATATCGCCTTGAAAATCTGGTGCAGATGGATTTGAGGTCCGGCCGAGGACATACACCCCTTTATCGGGCCAGTTTTTAACGATGGGTTCGATCGCATCTCGGCCGACATATGGGTTGATCACAAACGCATCTGCTCCCCATTCATCAAACAGACCTTTGGCCCATGCCATTTGGGTATGGCCGATATCACCCGCCTTGCAGTCGATGATAATGGGTATTTCTTTTGGAATATATTGAATCGTCCGCTCAAGGGCGATAATTCCGGCCGCTCCCCATTGCAAATAAAATCCTAAATTAGGTTTATATGCACAGGCGATGTCGGCCGTGGCGTCGATAATCGCTTTGTTAAACGGCAGTACAGGTTCATCCCACAGATGGGTCGCCTGAATGGGTAACTTGTCTGGCTGTGGATCAAGTCCGATACACACCCAAGAGTTGTTTTTGTCTTGAGCATTTTTTAGCTTCTCTAAATACATATCCGCCTCGTTTACTAATTTGAGAGTGTACTTTGATTGATTAAATTATGTACTTCGACCCTCCCCTAGCCCCTCCCTTCGGGAGGGGTATAAATCCCTCCCCCCTCGGGGGAGGTTAGGTGGGGGCAATACTTCAGGACTTAATACACGCTCTTACTTCTTCCGGTTTTAGGCAAAAAAATAGGCCCTCAAGGGCCATAACATACAAAAGAGCGGCTAACGGGACTCGAACCCGTAACAACACCTTGGGAAGGTGGGATGATACCATTTCACCATAGCCGCTAAATATT
>JAHDGV010000894.1 GCA_020631655.1 Chloroflexota bacterium
GCCATCATGGGTCGCCAAATCAAACAGATTGGTGTGATGAAAACGGTAGGTGCAAGCAAATTCCATCTGATTATCATGTTCGCCATTATTCCGCTCAGCTATGGCATTTTGGCCCTGATCATTGCGCTACCGGCCGCGCTATTTGGCGCCCGCTTTTTAGCCAATTTTATTTTGGAGATTGTGAACTTCAACGCCACGATGCATAACTTCCCAGTATGGTTGTGGACGCTTCAAGTTAGTTTAGGCATCCTAGTTCCACTGCTTGCGGCACTGTTCCCGATTTTGCAAACATCACGCATTTCAGTCCGTGAAGCGATTGACAACATGGTCATCAAGGGTGGCAATTCTGATAGCTTGATCAGCCGAGCGTTTATTTTGATCACGGACAAATGGCTAAACCTTTCACGGCCGATCATCATATCTCTGCAAAACACATTTCGTCGTCGCGGCCGCTTGATCTTTACGCTTATCGCGTTGACATTGGGTAGCGCCATCTTCATGGCCGTATCAACCCTACAGCTTTCAACCAACAATACCTTAAACGAAGCCACCGGCTTTTATAATCACGACGTTCAGGTGCTACTCGAAACCCCAGTGCGAACCTCGGTTCTCGAAAAGAAATTGGCCAACTTGCCCGAGCTAGAAGCACTTGAAGGGTGGGAAAACTTTGGCGGCCGGATTGTTGAATCTGACGGCACTGAAGGGCGCACCCTAGGCATTACGGCCATCCCTGTAGAAAGTGAGATGGTGATCCCACGCATGTTAGAAGGGTCATGGTTGACCCAATCGGACAGCCGCCAAGTGGTGATCAACACGATGGTTTTAGAGTTTAACCCTGACTTAGAATTGGGTGGAACCGTGATTCTCAATGTAAACGGGAAAAAAGATGAGTGGACCATCGTGGGAATTGCAAAAGAACAGCTCCGCGGCCCAGAAGCATACATCCCCTTTGAAATTTACTCGCGCAACTACGGCCGGGTTGGCAAAGCGTCTCAAATTGTGATGACGGCCGCTCCCGGTGTAACACAAGCGGAATTAGCCGCGGCCGTTGACAAGGATCTGCGCGCTTTCGGACTACCAGTTATGTTTGTCAGCACCATCGAAAATGATCTTGACGGCTTGCGCTTCCAGTTTGGCATCGTCACTATGTTGCTAACAGTGATGTCAGTTTTAATCACAACCGTCGGTGGTTTCGGCCTTGTTGGCACGATGGGAATGAACGTGATGGAGCGGATTCGCGAAATTGGCGTGATGCGCTCAATCGGTGCAGACACCAAGATGATCCTGAGCATCGTGGTGATCGAGGGCTTAGTAATCGGCCTGATCAGCTGGGGCCTGGGCGCACTGCTTTCAGTCCCAATCGGACAGGCGTTGGGCGGCACCATCGGTGATTTATTGATGGGTAGCCCCTTGACCCACTCGTTCTCGGTTCAAGGTGTGCTGTTGTGGATGGGCGTGGTCATCGTTTTATCTACGATTGCCAGCGCAATGCCGGCCGTCAAAGCCGCTCGGCTCGAGGTTCGTGAAACATTGGCTCACGTTTAA
>JAHDGV010000895.1 GCA_020631655.1 Chloroflexota bacterium
CTCGGTATGAAGCACTGGCTAAGAAAATGTTCGAGACATTCCCGAACCTAAAATACCAGGCGATCACGCTCCGGGAAAGCATCAGCGCCAGCCATAATCGCTGGTCAGCCTGTCTGTACAACGGCAAAGAGTTCTTCCTGAGCCAGCGATATGACATTACCGATATTGTGGATCGTGTAGGCGGCGGCGACTCGTTTGGTAGCGGGCTGATTTATGGCTTGCACACCGGGATGGGGGATGAAGAAACTCTCCGTTTTGCGGTTGCGGCATCTTGTCTCAAGCACAGCATTTTGGGTGATGCAAATCTATCAACCTTGGATGAGGTAAAACGTCTGGCAGGCGGTGACGCGTCCGGCCGGGTGCAGCGGTAATTGTTTGTAGGGGCTATGACATTCGCATGGCCAACTGTGGATTGTGTGTGTGTAACTCTCTGCGAATGTCTCGCCCCGGTGCGAAAATATTTCCATTGCGGGGCGAGACATTCACAGAAAAATTTGCCATGAAATAGTCGGTTCGAAGTGAATGTCGTAGCCCCTACGCAGAACCATAAAAATATGCTCCTTTCAACCCACGCCCAATCGGCCAAAAAACTGCTCGAAACCGCACTCAAACGGGTGCAACACAATAGCCAGATTTTTGGCGATCAGTTCCCCAACTACAGCGATACAACTGAATATGGCTTAAACGAAAACAACAACTGGGTGGCCGGATTCTGGACCGGCATGCTGTGGCTGGCGTACGCCCAAACAAAAGATGCTGGGTTACGCGATTGCGCCATCAATTTGTTGCCCAGCTTTGAGCGTCGCTTGGACGAGAATATCCATATCAATCACGATATGGGTTTTTTGTTTATGCTGAGCGCCCGCGCCCAGTTGGCCCTGGCAGATGACGCAGAAGCGGCCGCTTTGACGATGCGTGCGGCCGATGTTTTGCTGGGTCGCTTCCGGCCGAAGGGTGACTACATCCAAGCATGGGGGCCGGTGGGTGAAGAGCGTCGAGGTGGGCAGATGATCATGGACACGATGATGAATCTGCCTTTGCTGTTTTGGGCCAGCCAACAAACAGGAGATGGTCGCTATCAAGAAGTGGCTGTGACACATGCCAAAACGATGGCCAAATACAATATCCGGCCGGACGGGAGCACCTATCACACCTACTTTTTTGACCAAGAAACCGGTAAACCGTTGCGCGGTGAAACCCATCAAGGCGCGGCCGACGAGTCGATGTGGGCGCGTGGGCAGGCATGGGGCATTTGCGGGTACGCGATGGCGGCCCAATGGGCGGCTAAATCTGACGATGTAGCTTTGGCCGATCATCGTCAATCGTTTATAGATACGGCGCGACAACTGGCACAAAAATTTATGTCCGAACTGCCTGATGATGGTGTGCCACCTTGGGATTTTTGGCTTCCGGAAGGTTGGCCCAACCATCGTGACAGCTCGGCCGGATCAATCGCCCTTGTGGGGATGTTGCGCCTGATCGATGTTGATCCTGACAACACGGCCGAATACGGGGCTTATGCTAAACGGCTGTTTGATGGATTGG
>JAHDGV010000896.1 GCA_020631655.1 Chloroflexota bacterium
GAGGCTCGCAAATTCAAAACTCGCTTTGAACGGCCGTACGAGGATATGGGCCGCATCGATTTTTGGATGATACCGGGCAATCATGATTGGCATTTTGCAAACTCTGTGCAAAGCGAAATCAACTATTCGGCCGCAAGCGAGCGCTGGCGTATGCCTGACTTAAACTACAACGTTCCTAATTTGCCCGATTGGGTCACCATCTATGCGGTTGACACAACGGTTGCTGTGTTTAGCGTGATGCTGGCCGGAAATGAAACTGTTGAGACCACGGCCGAGGAAATGTTGGCTGAAGCGGGTCAGGCGCTGTGCGATCAGCCAGGATGGCGACTGATGTTTGGTCATCATCCGCGATATTCGAGCGGCAGGCATGGGGTTAAAGAAGATCCGGCCGGGATTGCAACCAGCATCGACCAAACGGTGGGGCAGGTGGCCGATGAGTGCGGCGTGCAGGTCTACTTCTCTGGTCATGATCATCATCAGGAACTGGTCGCGTACGATCAGTTTGTGCAGGTGGTTCAAGGTGCTGGCGGCCGATATCTACGCGATATTCCTGAAACGCAGATAGATTTAGTTGGGGATCGCTGGTTGGCCAATCGCTTTGGGTTTGGGGTGATCAAGCTGACTCCGACTAAAATGGAAATTCATTTTTATGGATTAGAAGAGTCAAATCGATATATATGGCTTTGTTCGTGGGAGCTTAAAGTTGATGGGGAGATCAGCGCAGAAAGTGAAGCCTGTTCTTTGCGATAGTTAAGGTTTGGGCTAGCACATTGGGGCTAGTACGGGGTCCTGTCACCAGAGAGAAACTGAGTCCTATTACTAACCGCCCATTTAGTCCTTAGTCCTGTATGCGTAGAATGCTAATGAGCCATGCGGCGAAAATGATGTAACTACTCTCGACGCACCCAAAACCATTTCGCATTGATTGACTAGAAAATGAATATGCCTGTGCAGGGTTTTGTTTTATGGATAAGACATATATTCTGGCACCAATTTTCGGAATGATTACATTGCTGATTATGCTTGTGATCATGTTCTACGCATTAGGATTTGATGACATGTATTTAGAACTACTCGGTTAAATAGCAAGCGCCCACCATCGGCGACAAAGCAAAAAAGGGTCTGTGATTGAATTGGTTCAGTCACAGACCCTTTTTGTTTGCCTAAAAAAATCGGCTAATTTTTACCGCTGAATGTCAATGGATGGGGATCGCTCAAATTGGAACGTTGTTGAAAAAATTGAGACTTCTCCAGAATCAATATCAGCTGTCAGTTGCTGTAAGAAGGCCCGGGCCTCGGCCGAAATATCTTTGTCATAGGTGTGGAACGGAGCCAGCCGGACATCCCCCTCATAATTGCCCGCTGGAATTTCTCCGATTAACCCTAGAGCCACTAAGATAAAAACCCCCTGTTCGATATCTTTCATGGCAGACGAGATAATGCAGTTTTGGGCTTCAGGAATCAATTGCCACTGATCGGTATCGGCCCCGAGGCAGAAAACATTTTGGTTTTGATTGGCTTCAATCAGAGCGTTGGTGACGAC
>JAHDGV010000198.1 GCA_020631655.1 Chloroflexota bacterium
GTTTGTAGGCGCGGCCGCCATGATGCTAATTTACTATCTGACCGGCCGGATGTTTGTGAACATGTTCCACCAGCAATAATAATTGCCGTAGGGGTCGAAGGGGGCGGGTTCAACGTGGCGAAGCTGATCAAATTTGGTTCCGCCCCCTTCGACCCCTACAGTTTATCCCCGCATAAAAACCGCAAAATCAAGCTCACCCGGCGAATGGCCGAGTGCGGTTAAAAATGTCGCCGCCTCGGCCCGATGCTGAACCCCGTGCATCATCACATGCATGATGACTTGCCAAACTTTCGGGCTGTTTTCTGGGTCATCCCCATATCCTGCATTAAGCGACTCATCATCCGAACCTGCAAGAAAATCAAACCATGCGGCTTTTTCAACTTCCCAACGCACAACTAATGATGTTACGTCTGGAAAATCATCTGCGCCCAGAATAATGTCTGCATCCTGAGATTGCAGAACACTGCGCCAGCCAAATTCAACATCGAGGGTGTGAGCCAAGATGCCGCGCAAGTTGCCCCAGCCGGGGTCAGGCGTGACCGGCCGGATAAACTCGTCATTTGAGAGTTGCCTGCACATGGTTAAGATGCGCTCGTTGGCCCAGAAGTTAAACTGGATGAAAGTTTCAATTTCGTTTTTGTTCATGGATTAAATAGTATAGCTTTATGTGATCTCGCCTTCGACAAGCTGTGCCAACAAGTTGGCCTTAGAAGAACTTCGTTCTTCATGTGAGCGAAGCGACGCTCAGGCTACCCTGTAACGTTGAAGGTGGGGTTGCCAGTAAAAACTATTTCGTAGGGGTCGAAGGGGGCTGAACCAAAGTTGATTCAGTTGAACTTAATTGCGCCAACCCCCTTCGACCCCTACACACGAAACTAACGGCGCAAGCCCTTGAGCAAACTCAAAAATCTTGGTGCCGCTTGCATGTAAGCCCAGTACAGAAACGGTTTGCTCGGAAAATCCCATGCCCCGATGTGATGGGAAACAGTTCCCTGAAATCCTTGCTTAAACTTGTAAACGCCCCACATCCGGTCTGACTCGTCAAAGACATCTGGTGCGCCCCAAAAGTCATAAATTTTGTTGCCGTTTTGCTTCGCCCAGCGAATCGCTTCCCACTGGAGCAAATAGTTGGGCATCCGTTTGCGCTCGTCACCCGTGCTGGCCCCGTACATGTACAGCGCACGATCAGCAAAATGAACCAAGATCATCGCTCCGAGCGGTTTGCCTTCAAACTCGGCAATTAAAACTCGTGCATGTCCCGCTTCCATCAGCGCTTTCCAGCCGTCCATGTAGTAGGCTTGCGGCCGGATAATAAATCGATCCCGCTCGGCCGTAACTCGGTACATTTCATAAATTTCGGGCAAATCTTCGGCCGTGCCGGTGCGCACAACCACATCTTTGCGGCCGGATAAACGGATGTTGTAGCGCGTTTTTTGCTTCATGCTGGCCAGCATATCTTCTTCTGAACGGGTAATGTCGTAGAGCACCGTGTTGCGGAACTGCACCTGATCATTTGAAACCCGCCAGCCGCGCTGATCCAATTCACGCACCATGCTGGTTCCCGGTTCAGTTTTCTTGGCTTCTTCAACCCCTTCACCCGTTAGCATCGGCACATCTGCATCAATTTTTATAAAGATGGCCCGCTCACTCTTGGCGATTGCCTGCAGATGATACAAAACCGCCTGTCGCAAATCGGCATTTTCGTAATCTAGGATCGGCCCTTTGGGAGCGTACAGCATCGACCAAGGAGAAAGTGGGATTTTACGTTTGAGGATCATGGCGGCCGCGACTAACTCCGGCCCGTTGCGGAAAACCGTCGGCCGCATCTCCCATCCCCAACGAGACTTAAATTCACCCCAAGCCCAAGTCTGGAGCGGATGAGGATCGGGCAACTGGCTAATCAGCTCCTGCCATTCGGTCCCGGTTTTAATAATCTCTTCTGTCAGTCTGGTGAGTCCCAAGCGTTAGTCCCCTCGTTTCCACTTGTAAAGTCTGTAGGTAAGTTTGTTGTACACGCGATCGGCCGGGCCAACCGTGCGCACCACATCACCGCCCCAGCCACGTTTAAAACGATAAACGCCCCACAACCCTTCATGTTTTTGCTGGAAGTTTTCCTCTAGAAAATCACGATCATAGTCAGGCACTCCCCACATATCATAATATTTACAGCCTTGCGCTCGGGCCCATTTCATCGCTTCCCACTGCACCCCGTAGGTCGGCATTAGCTCACGCCCTTCTGTATTCGACGCGCCGTATAAATACGAGCCTTGTTCCCCCCACGCAAATGCCATCACCCCGGCCAGCGGTTTGTCCTCATGCTCTGCGATGAACAGCGCTACGGACCCTTTAGCAAATTCCGAAAACTGATTAAACGCTACTTCATAATATTCTTTGTCGTGTACCCCAAACTCATTCCGGTTGCCGGTCATAAACATCATTTGATAAAAGGCGTTTAGATCATGTTTGGTTCCACGTCGAATGGTGACACCTTTTTTGGCTGAGAGCCGAATGTTGTAGCGGGTTTTCTGCTTCATCGCCGCCAATATTTCATCTTCTGATTTGCTGATGTCGATGCGTACGGTGCGAGGGGGTTGGATCGAATCTGTAGGGGAAATGTTCCCATTGGTTTGGTTAACGGCCTCCCAATCGGCCGGTTTAAACTCATCTTGCCAAAGTAGTGGTTCGATTTTGACGATAGATGCGCGATCCTGCCACGCGGCCGTGTCGATCTGATTAAACAGAAGTTCAACCAGCTCTTGGTTGTTCCAATCGACCAAAGGGCCGTGCGGCACATAAGCGATTTTTACCATCCCCCACGCGTACGTTTTAAACAGCATCTGCGCACCGGCCACAATCTGCCCTTCTTCTTTGATGGTGACCCGTTTGCTCGTCCAGCCAAAGCGACTTTTGAGTCTGGCCCATACGGCCGATTGGAGCAAGCTGCCGTGCTCGTGCTGGCGCACAAAATCATCCCACTTTTCGTCGGTCTCGGTATAGGGGGCTTCCCCTAGTTCAAACATTTGATCCAATGATGACATAGAGGGGCAATTATAAAGGGGAAAGGATGAAGAAAAAAGGGAAAGGCCTGCATGTGTATGTTTTGATAAACTTGGACCGTCAACCAAACGCTCAGAGCCCGATTATGTAAGTTTAAAAATTAATTAGGTAATCGCAAAGTTGGTTCTTAACCATCTCACAACCCTCATCCGCCCGGCCCAACGTTGTTGGGCTTAAGCTGAGCGGTGCTCAGCCGGGCACCTTCTCCCAACTTGGGAGAAGGGTTTAGGCCATGCGCTTAGCAAAAATCTGTTCAGAGTGGCTGATCAAGCTCCCTCTCCCAATTTGGGAGAGGGCTGGGGTGAGGGTTAAACGGTGGCTAGCTAATACCTGTTTAATTTCTTGATCTGCATAATCAGGCTTCTTATTTTAAACGTGGGATTAATCCCACCCGAGAGGACTCATGATCGATCAACTTCCCCAAAAAATCGTTGGCTCATGCCCGCTAGACTGCCCAGACACCTGTGGCGTCATCACCGAAGTGCAGGACGGCCGGGCCGTTAACTTTTACGGTGATCCAGATCATCCGGTTACCCAAGGATGGCTATGCACCAAAGTCCGGCCGTTCTTAGACGAGTTTGTTTACCATCCCGACCGAATTGCAACCCCGATGCGCCGCACAAGCAAAAAGAGCGACGCGCCAGCATTTGCCCCGATTAGTTGGGATGAAGCGCTGGATGAAATCGCTGATCGCTGGAACGGAATTATCGACCGATACGGAGCTGAGGCGATTTTGCCGTACAGCTTTAGCGGCACGCTTGGAACGTTGCAAAACTACATTGCTGGGGCGCGGCTGTTTAACCGGATGGGGGCCAGCCAGCTAGAACGGAGCATTTGCGGCGCAGCCGCCGCCGCCGCAACCGAGTACACCATCGGCCGGAAATTGAGCGTGCCGTATGCAGATGTGATCCACAGCAAACTGATTATTTTATGGGGAACCAACCCGATCAGCACCGGCCCACACTTTATGCCGTTCTTGAACAAGGCGAAGAAAAACGGCACGCAGGTGGTGGTCATTGATCCACGCCGAACCCGCACGGCCAAACAGGCCCACTGGCACATCGCCCCCAAAGCGGGGACTGACGGCGCGTTGGCCTTAGCCATGGCCAACGTTATTTTTGCGGAAAACCTGCATGACAAAGCGTGGCTACAACAGCACAGTTTGGGATGGGAGCAGTTTGAAGAGCATGTGGCCAAATATACGCCTGAATGGGCGGCCGAAGAATGTGGCCTCGAAGCGGAAACAATCGTCAAATTGGCTCGATTGTATGCGACAAACACCCCGTCGCTCATCAAATCGGCCGACGGTGTGCAGCGGCATACCAACGGCGGCCAAACGTTTAGAGCCATTGTGTCGTTACCGGCAATTACCGGGCAGTACGGCAAACTTGGGGCCGGATTGGCTTACTCGACCGGCGGCTTTTACAAATGGGACAGCGAGCAGTTTAATCGCTGGAGCGAATGCCCCAAACCGGGCCGCTGGGTCAACATGAACCGGTTGGGAGCCGCTTTAACCGGCGAGATTCAAGATCCGCCGATCATGTCGCTGTATGTGTTTACGGCTAACCCGGCCGCATCAACGGCCAACGCCGCCCTTGTGCGCCAGGGGTTGCTCCGCGAGGATTTGTTTACCGTGGTGCATGAGCTGTTCATGACAGACACGGCCGATATGGCCGACATCATTTTGCCAGCCACATCACAGCTTGAACAAATCGATGTACATCGGGCGTACGGCCACACGGTGCTGAGTATTAACGAGCAGGCGATCCCACCGTTTGGTGAGTGCCGGTCCAATTGGGATACCTCACGCGCGTTGGCAAAAGCGATGGGGTACACCGAGCAGTGGTTGCACGATGATGCGGAGACAGTGATTGATGAGTTGCTCGCCAACTCAAAAACGGCCGGTGTCAGCGAGCTATCTGTCGCCAAAATCCGAGAGATGGGCGGGAGCTACGAGCCATCTGTTGATCAGCAACGGCCGTGGTCAGATGGGATTTTTGAAACCCCAAGTGGCAAAGTTGAACTCTTTAGCCAAGCGATGGCGGATGACGGCCACGCTCCGCTGCCAACCTACACGGCTCCGCATGATGTGACCCCTCCGGCCGGTGAGCTGAGCGACGCCCTGAGTTTGATTTCAGGTGCATCTCACTACGCCGTGACCACCGTGTTTGGCAACAGCAACGGGATGAAAAAGCACAATCCTGAACCATTTGTAGAGATTAATCCGGCCGATGCCGCCGCACGGGGCATTGCAAACGGGGACCGAGTTGAGATTATGAACGGCCGTGGATCTGTGCAGGTGAAAGCGGTTGTAACCGATGGGGTGCGGACCGGTGTTGCGATTGCTCCGAAAGGGCATTGGGCCAAGTTCCACGGGGGTAAAAACATCAACTGGCTTACCCCAGATGCGCTAGGTGATCTGGCTGGGCAAAGTACCTATCACACCAATTTGGTTTGGATTTCTAAAGTTTAAACGCTTAAACCTACGAGGTTTTTAAAACCTCGTAGGTTTGTTTACGTCATATTTTTTAGGACGTGATCCACAAACCGCACGGCCGTTTCTTCTCCCCAGAAATGCCTCCCCGCCTGCATAAACCCAACATGTCCCCCCGTCTCCGTGATGGCCGCATACAAATTTGGATTCTGCTCAATTGTGTCATACGGAATATCGGCCGGGTCCATAAATGGATCATCAAGTGATCGGATGAGCAGTGTAGGCACAGCCACCCGATCCAAAAATTGACCGCAACCACATTGGTTGTAGTAATCCTCTGCATTTTTATAGCCGTACAGTTGCGAGGTCCCCACATCATCAAATTCAAACAGCGTTTTGGATGCCAAAACCGCATCTAAATCAACCCGATCTTTGATAAGCTCTGCTTTTAGGCGGGCTTTCCGTTTGAGCGTACGCAAAAATCGAAAGCCGTAGAACCAACCCATCCCGTGTAAAAGCTGTTGGATGCCTAAATTCATGTCAAACGGTGGCGAGACGGCGGCCGTTGCCATTAACTTACTGGGGAGTTCACGCCCTTCCCCTAAATATTTGACTAGCATGTTGCCCCCCAACGAAAAGCCAACGATGTTGATCGAAGAGGCGTCTGGGAATTGCTTCAGTAATTCATTTACAGTGAGAGCCACATCATCGGTCGCACCAGCGTTGTACATCTGCCACGTCTGATTCATGATGTCGCCGCAGGTGCGGTAGTTAAGCCCCACCGGCCGAAGCCCATGCTTAAGCGCCTGCCGATAGGTTTCTAGCATGTAAACCCCTTTGGCATGCCCCTCTAATCCGTGCAAACACAGCAGTACCGGTGCATCGGCCGGGATGGGATCGTGCGCGGCGTTTGTTGCGTATTCTACGACCAGAAAATCATCGTCTGGGGTGTCTATTTTGTCGAGTTTAAACGTTAGGCCATCGGTCGGCCGCAGTTTGTTTGCCAAGATCGTTTGTGCATGTGGCCCCGTCGCAAATTGAGCGGGCTCAAACGGGGTCAGCGAAAATGATTCTGGTATGGCGAGAAAAGGTTGATTCATCTAAAATCCCCCTGCTTTTTAGCAAGATGAGAAGCCTTTTTATACCGAAGCTAGTTGAATAATTCAAGCATAGGAGATTTAAACATGCCACTTGATCCACTGGGGCTCTTTGCCCTAATCACCCCTTACATTTTGCCCGTCTTGGGCGCCATTATATTCTTCTTTATCGGCCGTATTATCGCTCGTCGGCTCTCTGAGTGGATAGGTAAATTAATGACCGGCCGTGGCGTAGATTCTACGCTGGTTGGATTCACTAAAAATCTAACTTATATCGTGCTGATGGTGATGGTTGTCATTGCCGCGTTGAACTTGCTCGGTTTCGCAACAACGTCTGTTGTGGCGGTTTTGGGTGCGGCCACATTTGCTATTGGCTTTGCGCTACAAGACTCTTTGGCCAACTTTGCGGCCGGTGTCATGATTATCTTCTTCCGCCCCTACAAAGTGGGAGACTTGGTAGAGATCAACGGTGTTTTTGGCGCAGTTAAAGAGGTTCAGCTATTTAATACCATTATTACCTCGCCAGATAACAAGCAAGTTATTGTTTCCAATGGTGCTGCGATTGGCGACAACATTACCAATTATTCTGCGAACGGACACGTGCGCTTAGACATGGTGTTTGGCATTGGGTATGGGGATGATTTACTCAAAGCCAAAGGGATTCTCGAGGATATTTTGACCTCGCAACCAGAGGTTTTGAAGGATCCTGCTCCATCAGTTTCTGTTCTGGAATTAGGCGATAGCAGTGTGAATTTTGCTGTTCGGCCGTTTGTGACTGTGGCGGATTACTGGACCGTTCATTTCAACACCCATGAACAGGTTAAACTCCGCTTCGATGCAGAAGGGATCTCAATCCCATACCCAACTCAAGACATCAATGTGGCTCAGCTGGGGCAGTGGCAGACCGATACTCGAGGTATTTAAGCTGCAATAAGCCAACTTGGGGTGTGATTTCCATAAATTTTGTGGAAATCACACCCCTTCACCCATATTTAATTGACACCTACTTGGGAGTGACATAGACTCTGACATCATTATGTAAATTGTGTCGGCCGATGGACCCTATTCTTTAGTTCCTCACTAACAGACTCTATAACCTACCGGCGCTCTATTGCTAGAGGTAATCAGTCAAAATGAAAAAAATTATTAGTCTATCACTTGTTGTTTTGGCAACACTGGTTATGCCTATCTTGGCATTTGGCCAGAGTGAAGAGCGAGGATCTGTTCAGGGGAATATTTATCGGGACACAAATGGGGACGGCTTATGCCAAGATGGAGCTCCCCTTGCCGGTGCAACAATCACATTTGATCTTTCTGGGCTCAACACAAAAATAAGTACGCGTTCAGCGGCCGATGGGAGCTACAACGTTGGGGCACGACAAGGGGATTGGACGATTAGCGCCAGCACCCGTAGCGGCCGATGGGTAACCGTATCGACCAATCCGATTCAGCGAAACGTCTCTACCGATTCCGGTTTGAACCAAGAAGGGGTAAATTTTTGCATGCAGCGGGTTGCTGTTGTGGGAACTCCACAGTCTGCAACGGGTACCGCCAATAGCGTGGTGCAACCAACCGTGGTTGTAAATACCACAACAAAAACATTGCCAGAGCAGTCCGAAGAGCTGTTGACCCAGCCACCAGAATCTGTGCAACCAGATGCGGGTCAGCTGGAAGAAATTGCGAGCGAAACAATTGAAGAACGATCGGTTCCGGTTGATGAATGGCTCGGCTTTGTTAATGCGTTTAGAACGATGGCTGGTGTTCCGCCTGTGCAAGAAGACAGCGGCTTAACGTTTGGAGCACAGTCTCATGCTCGGTACATGGTTGTTCACGACCGGCCGATTGCCCATGCAGAAGACCCTGCATTTGCACTGTACAGCCCAGAAGGGCATATCGCTGGTGCTAATGGCTTGATCTTTGCAACGTCTCAACTACAGGCTGATCACACGTGGGCGACTAACTTCTTTGCGTCAGGTCCGTTTCATCTGATCCCGATGATTGATCCAAACTTAGAAACGGTCGGATTTGGTGCATACAACGAGGATGTTGGGAACTTTAAAATGGCCGGTGTGCTTGATGTACGTTCTGGCTTAAACCAGCCAAGTGATCCAGATCTATTCCCTGTGAAGTTCCCGGCCGATGGTGCTGAAACTTGGGTGTTGCGCCATAGCTTATACGAATGGCCCGATCCAACCCATCACTGTGGATTTACCCGGCCGTCTGGCCCACCCATTGTGCTGATGTTAGGCTCTGGTGAAGGGACACCCCGTGTGAGTAGTTACAAAGTGACATCAGGCAGTGGGCAACAGTTGAACGTGTGTATGTTTAACGAAACAAATTTCAGGGGCAGTGACAGCGCCCAGCAGAGCACCGGCCGGATTATCATGGATCTAAGGGATGCTGTGGTTCTCATCCCACAAAGTCAGCTCGCGGCTGACTCAACCTACAATGTAGAAATTCAGGTTAACGGTGAAACCCACGCATGGTCCTTTACAACCCGCAAACGGCCGTAGCTAGAGCGCTCAATTTTTGCTTGATAAGTTGTAACGTACACAATGCTTAATGCAAAAGCTGATTTGCCAATCGGTTATATTGTACGAAGAAGCTATTGAAAAATTGTGAATTTGTACTAAACTACCAACTGATTAGTAAAGAAGCCCATTTTTACTTTTTAATTCCACAATCTTAATTGATTGTGTGCCCATACACTCCCATAAAATCCCCCATTTGAAGGTTTATTCTCCAGATGGGGGATTTTTCTTTTCCCCAAAAACAAAAAAACTTCGGAAGCCTATACCCATCTATCTGATAAAACAGGATAGTTGGGACAAAGATTCCGAAGTTTTTGAAGATTGTTTATTAGGTGACTTGAAATCAGGATTAGAAATCAAGTTGTTCTATCCCTGTCACAGGGCAGAAAAAAGTTGCGTTTACCAGTAAGTTGAGCCCTGTGACTGGGATATTGTGCCTGCGGCCTAAACCAAATCCCAGTCAAACGGCCTTAAGTTTTTCTT
>JAHDGV010000897.1 GCA_020631655.1 Chloroflexota bacterium
GGTAGCTCATCTTCACTGGTGTCTAAGTAACGCCAGTTCCAGAAACAGCGGGCATTGTCTTCTGACATCCCAAATACAGCGATCTTGATCCCTTCTTGAGCCGTTGTTTCGACGAAGTTACGAATCTTTTCACCCGTCAGGCCGCGCAAATTAAACTGGATTGAGTTGGGAACTGGCATTTCGTTATCAACCCGGTCAGGGACTTCGATGAACTCTGAGCGGTTCAAAATGTTGGCGATGGTGAAGTAGTTCCGGCGGAATTTCTCACCTTTGGTGTCGATGTTTGCGATCTGCGGCCGGGCAATGGCGGCCGACACTTCGTTCAGGCGCATGTTGTAGGCGGGGTAAAAGCCCTGATATTTTTCCAAAAGGTCCGGCCGGTCAAAATATTGTTTGGCCCACTGCTTCTCGTACGCACCGGCCAAAATGATCGCTTTGGCCATGATGTGTGGGTCATTGCTGGTCAGCATCCCACCTTCACCCGCGTTGATCATTTTGGTCGATTGGAAGCTGAACGCACCCATCGTGCCAAAGGTGCCAGCTTGTTGCCCGTTGTAGGTGTTGCCGAGCGCATGAGCCGCATCTTCCATCAGCACAATGTCGTTGGCTTCGCAAATCTCAACCACTTTGTCCATCTCAGCTACGTGACCCCGCATGTGGGACAGAAGCAAGAATTTAGCATCTGGGTTCTCAGCCACTTTTTTCTTCAGATCCGCAATGTTGATGACGTAGTTGTCGTCGGTTTCAACCAAAAGGGGTTCTGCACCGGCGTGTACAATGCTTGATGGTACGGCCGTAAACGTAAAGGCGGGCATCAATACTTTATCCCCCCGCTCAATTCCGGCCGCCATTAACCCTATAAAGATGGCGCTACTGCATGATGTAACTGCAAGCGCATAGTTGACGCCCAAGTATTCAGCAAACTCTTTTTCGAGCAGAGCAGTTTCTGACTCATCGGCCGATTTTCCACCGTAGCGGAAAAGTTTGGCCGATTTCATAATTTCTTCAACCCGGCCGAAGGCTTGGCTGGGGATTGGATCGGGGATGGTTAGATCTTTGTGGAAGGTTTTGTGTCCACCATCGATGACGAGAGGGGTTACGTTTTCAACTTCGTTCATGAGATTTCCTTTTTCGATTGTCGATTCGAGAATTCGTACTTTCAACAGAATTAAAGCCCATTTTCGCTAAAATAGCGAAAAATTAACAAAATTCTGTCAATAAAGCTAAAAACCCATGTCCGGCCGATTGGTTACGCCTTTGTCTGAAATTAAGCTTCTTCCTTCATAATCACGTTTTAAAATGAGCTAAAATGCAGTATGGAAAAATTAATTTATAGAAAGGAGGATGACCATGAGTGAAAGTTGGGATGAATACGCCTCAGGATGGGATTCCAATGAAGCGGTTATTTTGTATGCTGAAAAGGCATATCAGGCTCTGATTGAAGTTGTAGACCCTGCAGGCTTAGACATTTTGGATTTTGGGTGTGGAACTGGGTTGTTAACTGAGAAAATGGCGGTTAGTGCCAATCAAATATTGG
>JAHDGV010000898.1 GCA_020631655.1 Chloroflexota bacterium
CGTTGGAGACACAGAGATGTTTGTGACGATCGAGTCTGATGAGAATGGCTACCTACTCCAAGAGTACGAAGTTGTACATGCCAGCGATCAATTGATTGTTTGGCTAGAAGTTGGGGATGGCGGGTTTCCTCGTGAAGAATGGATTGAAGAAGCTAGAGCATCATTGCCAAGCGTCATTCCTACCATTGAAAATGAAATTATTCCTCAAACCTATCAGTTCTTTGATGCGGAGCCTTCGGCCGGGATAGATGAAAACGAAGCCGTTCACATCGTGCATACCCTTTCTAGGGGCAATTTCTTCGGTTATGTCTCTCCTGCCGATCATTTCCCTCGCTGGGCAGACAGTGGGTCAAACCAGCGAAATGTGCTGTATGTAAATCTCACTTCTGATGCGATTGGAGGAACCGAATACTACGCTCTGATCACCCATGAGCTTCAACATGTTCTTCAGGTGAATCTCGATTACAATGAAACGGTCTGGATGCAAGAGGGGCTCAGCATGCTCATTTCTGGTGAACTGTGGCCTGACCAAACGGGATACCCCAGTGCGGTCCGCGACTATCTAGAACTACCTGACAGTTCGCTCACAGATTTCAGCAAAATCCATGGTGATTACGGCGCTTCGTGGCTCATGCTTGCTTGGCTTCATGAGAAATATGGAGTTGAGTTTATTCAGGATCTGGCCCGTGAGCAGAAAAACGGAATTGCTGGAATTGAAGCGACACTTGAAGCGCATGGAATATCCGAAAGCTTTTCAGACATTTATACCGATTGGATTGTTGCTATCTATGGATCGGCCCACGGGCTAAATCTACCGGCAGGCTATGAATTTGAATCTATTCAAGCTGAGCTAGAAAAATCCCAATTTGTGGGTCTAACCATCCCTAATCCAAACAAACCCAGAATGGGTCAAAAGACAGAGACGACAGTTAGGCAATTTGGGGTTGATTATTGGGAGATTCCGGCGGGTGCAGATCAAACGATCACGATCACCCCAACTCAGCAGATTAATCTGTTCCGGAGTGATCCGGCCGATGGTGAGTGGTACTGGACAACGGTTCCGGCCGATTTGTCCCAGTTACATCTCACGCGCCAAATCGATCTATCGGCCGTTGATACGGCCACACTCACTTTTGATGCCAATTATCAAGTTAATCCTGTAAGCAACGCCTTTGTTTCAGTTTCAACAGATGGGGGGACAACGTGGCAAACGGTGGCCACAGATGCGGTTATTGAGCCCAATCCGATCATGGCAAACTGGGAAAATAATATCCAAGGGATATCTGGTAGCTCACTCACCCCAGAGTGGGTCACGTTAACGGCTGACCTGTCTCCGTGGGCAGGAGCGGACAACGAGGCTGTTTTGCTTCGGTTCCATTACATCAATTCAAGGCAATTTAAAAACGACGGCTTTGCCCTAGACAATATAGCCATTTCTGAAATTGGTTGGCAAGATGGGGCTGAAAATGGAGAAGATGGTTGGGAAGCGGCCGGATTTGTACGCCATACCAATCGTTTTCCACAGAGCTACGCAAT
>JAHDGV010000199.1:0-5191 GCA_020631655.1 Chloroflexota bacterium
ATTATTCTGCCTCAAACACCTGATTAAACAACCACGCTAAGCCTACGCCCGGCAATCCACATGCCACCGTTACAAACATCCAGCTCCAGACACCCCAGTCTGGCAAAAATTCTGACCCGGGCATGCCGGTAAAAAACCAAATGTAGCCGACCAAAGCAAACATCAATCCCCATAAAATTTTGCGCAACCGGCCGCTTAACGGATGGCTTTCTGAGCGGGTCAGGTTGCCCACCCAGCCCACGCCGAATAGTCCCAAAATCAAACTACCCAATGTCTGTAGCTCCGTCAAAGTAATGTTTATCTGCGGTTCCTGATTGGGAGGCTCAGGGATCGGGGTTGGCTCAGGCGTAATCGTGGGGCTAGGGGTGGGGGTTGTTGTTTCGGTTGGGATAGGTGACGGTGTGGGGGTAAAGGTTGGGAGCGGCGTAGGGGTTATCACCTCGATCTGGGCGCTTTCATTTTCAACGATGGCGATATCTACTTCGGCCGATGTTCTCGCCTCGCCCGATTGGGCCCGAAGACGGAACTGCCCCGGCCGGTCCTCGAGTACGTAGTCGAAGCTGGCCCGGCCGTCAATCGTAAACACTTCCGCAATCACGCTAAAAAAGCCCTGAACCCGATCCTCTTGAGTAAACTGAACCAGTGTGCCATCCGGCACCGCATTGCCGTTGTAATCAGTAATGATGCCGGTTCTAAGGCGCAAGGTATCACCGGGCAAGTTGGCGGGTTGATTACCAGCTTGCGCCTCTTCATCTACTTCAATCATCAAATCAATCACCTGTAGCGGCTGTGGCGAGGTGACTTGGTTTAAGTCATACCGTACTGATGATATTGAGATAGGGGCAGAGCCACGAGCCGGTTGCTCTCGAAACAACACCCGTGCGGCCGCGTCTATAAACGATTCGCCGGGGCTAAATAGCCCAAAATAAGCTGTAATCTGGCTGGTATCGGTCGCATCTAAGTCGATGGGGTATCCCATCGAAAAGACCGGAACAATACGGCCGATTAGCACATCCGGCCGATCCGAAAGCAAGCGATTTAGTGCACTCGATGATCCGATATCAGCACGCACCCCTTGGGTTAAGAAAACGACCCATTCAGCATTTTCAAGGGCATCTTGCACCAAAAAGTCTGTTGGGTATATCACCGGCTCAGAAATAACCGCCGTGTTGGTAATCGGTTCTGGCGTTGGGGCCAAGATGGGCCGCTCGGCCGAAACAAATTCATCCAGCTCATCAAACGAAAAACTCGTGATCTGTTCTTCAGCCACCTGATTGCTGGCATCGGGGCCGTAAAGCTGAAGCATACGGGTTTTGAGCGCCTCTACTCCCGGCCGTTCTACAGGATCACATGTTGAACAGGCTGATAGCACATGGGCATCTGTAAAAATAACGATGTCGTCTTCCCGATTCGGAGTTCGTGGCAACGGCTCTGGATTGTCACTCGGCCGAGGTGCTAGCTGTGCAATCGACTCAAGCGCGATCATGTCGATCTCGTTTTTAGAATTGCCGATGTCCTCAGCAACCGACAGCTCATCAATTAGCACATTGCCTAACGAAAAGTCACCCGAATACAGATTTAGTTTCGCAATCAAGATCCGCAGAACCGCCTCATCTACTCGAGCACGAAATGTTGAATCTGTGGCGTACTGATCAGTAAACCAGTTTAAGGTATCCACCACGTTTTCAAAGTCTGAGCTTGAATTTTGCCCAGACGAAAAATCACCTACGTAGAGTAAGTCGTTGCCAGCCAAAAGAGAGTCTCTTGCAATACGGCGGTGCGGGAACGGGTCGTCATCGGTCGCGTAAAAGCGACGAATGGCGGGAGAACCAAGCTCACCCGAAACGAGCAAACCACCGGCCGCTCGCCAGTCAGTCAGCGGCTCAATCTGCAATAATGTCTCTATCGCTTGCGCATCAAAGCTAAGCGGAACCGAGCTATTGTCGATATTCCCCTGAAAACCCTGATAGCGTAGATGGGCCGTCATAAATCCATCAATCGTGTTTGACATGACAGACTGATTAGCCACTTTTAAAAACGGGGACAAATCACCCTGTTGTAACTCAAATAGAGAAGTCCGAACTGTGGCGATCTCACTGTTTAACGGCCGGTCACTCCCGCCGCTACCAGGGAAATTACCCCCAATCACGATTAGCTCTCCGTTGCTACCTGATTTAAGACCTTCTACATAAGCCGCGCCAAACTCCCCAACCCAATAGGGGTTCCCACCAAAACTATCTATTAGTCCGGCCGAATTAATATCTTGCAGAAGCTCTGGTGAGCTCACCACATTTAAAGATGGGTTGAGCAACAAATTAAAGCCCAATGCACTCAGCTCAGATCCCAAAATCTCACCCGTTCTTTTCGCCTGATCAGGCTTCCAAGTTGCCCCCAGAGCCAATTGGCTGGGCACTTCGGTCAAATCATCCAAAATTTGCGTGTGCCCACCACCCCCGTGAGTTGTTCCCACGAGCAATGGCATCGCCATGTTCAGAGACACCGTAATACTTTCTGATGGTCCTAGCTCTGGATTGATCTCATTGTCATCTTCAGCTCCGATTCGGCTACTACGGCCGAGCAGTGAAAGCTCCTGTAGACTGTTCACCATGCGCCCCAAGTCTTGAGCACTTGTTGCCGAATCTGAAAAATTATCGTTTTCAGATTTAAGAATCACACCCCCGATTCGGGAAGTTAAAATCAGTTTTTCAATGTCAGAATCTTCTTCAAGCGAGGCTCCATCTACAGAGATTAGGAAAAGTTGACCTATACGCTCCTCAGGGGTCATTTGCGTTAAGATTTGTCGGGCATCATCCGCACCAAAGTTGCCTTGCTCATCCTGAGCAAAACTCACCGATACGAAAAAACTACCCATCACCCAAAACATGAGCAACACAGGTAGCAAAGCCCTGAGTCTTTTCATTGACAATCGGCAAAAGGAATAACCAATTCGAGGCAATCCCCTTGCAATCTTCTTCTCCAATCAGATTTTAACAGCAGGCGTCGATCATCTTAAACAGTTGTGGGATTGTTTCTGAAAAATAGCACGAAAAACAGAAACGAAGTCTACATAATATTATACCCCAATCAGCACATTCGGGTGAACCTTCTTAAATTAAAGGGTTGAACGACTTCAAATCTGTTCAAGGCGACTCTATAACAAACAAATTACGGGTAATCTGACGATTTGTCGAATTCAAAGAAAGGGTTACTCCACGAAAAAAAGGAGCAAATTATGTTGACAAACCCCACCTTAAACGGTACTTTACTCCTATCCAATTTGGGCGGGTAAAGCTTTTTTTAGTCTGAGGGACAAATAAACTTTTAGGAGACAATCTGAACAAGATGTGTGATTCAAAAGACAAAAAAAATATGCAAGATGAGGAGATCACCTACGAAAAGCCACAGATCATCTATGACAGTGTTATCACAACGCGAGCTGGCTCCCCAATCCTTGATGAAAGCGCTGACATTGCCAATGAACGGCCGGTCATTGATCTGTTCCCAAGCGACTAAATCAAAACGCAACCTTACACCTTTTCTCGGGAAAGACTTCGGAAGTTTTTAAGCTTAATCCGACTCTTACTCGAGAGATTTAAACTTCCGAAGTTTGTTAGGCAGAAATATCAATTAAGTCTTTAAAATACCGCATTTAGCGGTATTTTTTTGCCTGCTTCAAATCCCGTTTAAGGAACTTGCCCCGGCGTAGGGCTACCCCATTCCTCAAAATCAGCACAACTGTCCGTGTCATAGTTAAACGGATTTCGGCGCAAGCTTGCCCCACTCACCGTCACAGCATCACAAGTGGGATACCCTTCTACCACTTTGTTGCCATACACCAGCACATCCACCGGCCGATAAGAAGCATCTCGCAAAAAGACAACATCTCCGCTATTGCCCAAACGTAGAAAAGTAGCTGGGTCACCCCATTCCAAATCATCAATCAATTCTGGCACTTCTTGATGGGAGTCTAAAATCTCAAAATCTGGCAATTCAAAATATTCTGTCTCAAATGCAGTGGCTTGCTGTGCGACAACTATGATCTGATTACCAGACAACGTTGTTCCCGGAGGGAAACGGCGCAAATCGGCAAATTCGTCAGCAGTAACCGCGTCTGAAATACTGTAACCCGAAAGATCAATGGCTGAGCCAGATGGATTCACAATTTCGACAAATTCGGCGGCGTCTGTTGCACCAAACGGATTGTACAAAACTTCTGAAATGAGCGGATAGTCGGCCGGTGTCTCAAATTGGTTCAAGACGCTGGGTAAAAACACCTGCTGGACAAAATCTGCTTTAAACATCGACTCTAAGTAAGCATACGCCTCATCCGATTGCACTTGTAATGCCATTTCCCGGTTGCCTTTAGCCGCCTGCTCAGATCCATTAATGCTCCCAACGTGCACATATCCTCGGCCGTCAATTTCAGCTAGCACCATCTTGTTGTGAATGCCCAAGCCTGTGGGGTTCCCCAGCTGACACTGCAAATCTAAATTTTCATCTTGAGCAATGCCATTTAACCAATCACACGTTGCCCAATTTCCGGCCGCGTTACTCGCTTGATCAAAATAACTGTCCAACAGCACCCTTACTCGGCTCCCACGCCGGGCCGCGGCCAAATAGCCAATTAATCTCAAGTTTGGGTCCGTGATCGGATCTTTGCCACTCCCCCAATACAACCGCTCATATTGTTGCTCCACCAAAATTGTGTCCCCATCACCCGCTTCATCTAAAAGCTTAAGCAACCCTCCATCTCGATTGGTAAAATTCTCCGGCGACTGCACCAGTTCAAACTCAAAATCTCCAGCAAATGAAACTGGTTCATCAAAGCCCACGGTGTACGTGATTCCATTTTCGTACGGTTGCGGGATATAGGTCTGCACCGGCAAACCAAGCCCGGTCTCAACCGGTAACCAGCGCATAATGTCATGATGATTGGCCAAATCAAGATCCGCTTGGAATACAGTTTTTAAATGCTCAACTACGCCGGCCGAATCTGTGATTAGCACCACCCCACGTCGGCCGAACGTCCCATCGGTTTTTTCATCGGCCGGCCAGCTGTTTGGGCTCAGATTGTCGCTCCCGATAACCCCGATCTTCCCATCAACGATCATGAACTTGGCATGCATAAACGTGTAGCGGTCAAAAATTCGGGCCGAAGAATCATTCTGCATGACATAGCATTCACCCCCCA
>JAHDGV010000199.1:5291-9557 GCA_020631655.1 Chloroflexota bacterium
TTTTCTACCCGAAAAAGGATCCTGTCGATCTTGGATCCAATCAGCCACCGAATTGGTCTCAGCCAGCGGCAATCCGGTTGAAACATCGATTTTACGCGACAAAATTTGCCCCTCGGCCGCCCCAAGCTCATAAAATTCCAAAGTCTGACCAATCCACTGACCGTTACCAACTAACTCTGTAGCGTCACCAGCTTCATAGACCAAAGCATCAACAATTTCATCATTAGCGTTGGCAAGCAGAACCTCATCCCCATTATTTGAAAAACCGGGCCAACTGCCCTCCATATCCGCAACACTGTAATCTGGCTCAAAACCAAAATGTGTTGTGAATGCTTCGTGGTCTTTAGTTATCCAAATGTCTTCTCCGGCCCCCAAAACGATCCCGGCCGGAAATGTCAACTTCAGCAAATTTCCAGTTGTGTCAGAAATCCCCCAACCGCTTAAATTAACAGCCTGATCTCCTACATTGACCAACGCAACAGCTTCATCTTTATCATTGATCGCTAATCCATCGGGGTAGGCTTTTAATATCAGCACTTGACTCGTTTGATTTAGGCTTGACCCATCTACCGCTCCCCAATAAAACACACCGCCAAACAGCAACAGCGCAATGCTTATGCAAAATCCCACCTTATGCAGGTCTTCGTTATTCATACTAATTACTCCAAGTTTGAATTGCTTTGATGTTTAGTTTCTAGGCTCAACTATTTGGCTCACCAAGCAAAAAGGCTCGATTTAATTTGATTAAATCGAGCCTTTTTGATGTGCAGTGGCTCCAAACGTTTTTTTAGCGATCGTACAAGTTAGATTTGACCGCCAGCATGTCCTGTCGAACGTTGGGGTTGGTTTCAACCTGCTCCATCATTTTCTCATACCCGTGCAAAATTGTAGTGTGATCTCGATTCCCCAATTGCATCCCAATTTGTGGAAACGAAGCACCTGTTTCAGTCCGTGCCAGATACATGGCCAACTGTCGAGGGTAAGAGATTGATCGGCTACGGCCGGAACCGCACATTAGCTCACGGCTAACGTCAAAGTGATTGCAAACCGTATCAATTACCCGAGAAACGTTGATCTTCTCTTGGCGATTCACCAGATCGGCCAAAGCCATACGGGCCAGTTGCATATCAACCTGTTGCCCTGTTAGCTGGCTATAAGCGATAACTTTGTTAAGCGCCCCTTCCAGTTCACGAATATTGTGACGCACTTGGTGAGCAATCATCTCAACCACATTCTGCGGTACGATCACTCCGTTTTCTTCCGCTTTTGTCTTGATGATGGCAATTCGGGTTTCAATGTTCGGCATTTGAACATCGGTCATCAATCCCCACTCAAAACGAGACTGCAACCGTTCTTGCAACGTAGCCATCGCTTTTGGCGGCCGGTCACTAGAAATAACCACTTGCTTACCACGGCTGTGCAAATCGTTAAACGTATGGAAAAGTTCTTCCTGCGTTGACTCTTTACCAGCGATAAACTGAATATCGTCAATCAGCAGCAGGTCGGTCGTCCTATATTTTTCTCTAAACTGGCTGGTTTTTTGGCTCCGAATCGATTGGATCAAGTCGTTTGTAAACGCTTCAGAAGTCACATAACGAACCTTCATCCCTTTGTCTGCGCATTTGTGTCCAATTGCATGCAAAAGATGGGTTTTGCCAAGACCAACACCGCCATAAATAAATAGCGGGTTGTAGCTTGCGCCAGGCTTCTCTGCGACACCGAGTGCGGCCGCGTGTGCCAATCGATTACTCTCCCCCACTACAAACGTCATAAACGTGTATCCAAGCCGCAAACCGGTCTGGTTTACCACGTCTACCTCTTTCTTTGAAACGAGAGGCTCAGAACTTGATTCTACACCTGAATAATGACCATTCGATTGACCGTTCCCATTTTTGTGCGCCCCATTGGTTCCGTTGCTGTGCCCATTCGCCTTACCGTTCCGGCCGTTTGCATGATGAAGCCCATCTGCCATGACCTCAAAAGCAATGTCGTTTGACTGACCCGTAATCGCATTCAGCGTACGAAGAATCGTTTCCTGCAATCTATTTTCCAACCAATCCCGAGCATAATCATTTCTAACCCCTATCACAAAACTACTGCCCTCGTTGCGCAAGAGCTGGGCATCTTTTAGCCACGTATTAAATGTGGCACGGGTCATTTGTAGTTCTAATTCACCAAGGGTGGCTTTCCATGCTGCTTCAGGTTTGGTCATAAGGCGTTTTCCAGTTCGACAGGGGCAGAAATTCTTCCGAGTCGGAGAACATAAAATAGGTGCTTCTAAGTTGTAGTATTTGGGCAACTATAGAGAGAGTTCTAACCCCCGTGACACATCTGCTATCTTTTGGGATAAATTGATGCGTCCCTCCTTTTTCCTAAATCCTAAGGCTACAAAAGTTAGGTGTTTCTCATCTGTAATCGTGGAAGGATTCTAGCAAACGACTCCCGTAAATACAATGGAATTATGTCAAATAAATCTTAAAAGGTACTATTTTTTAGGATTCACATTCCCCATACATTTGGATTTTTTAACATTTGATTTTGTTCGTATATCTCGGCAGTATTTATGGTTTGTTTTCGAAAACACCCCCCATATATACTGTGAATTACGATATTTTCACTGTTTTCCCCACATGCTGTACTAATACAACAATTGGTTTTTTTTTGTTTTCTAAAAACCGGATTTGGTTTTGGAAAGATTTTTAAACCAAAATTTCTAGTTTCTGAAAGTTGATGTGAGGGATAAAAAAAAGACCCCGTTTCCGGGGTCTTAATTTTTATCGTGATTTTAGTTCAAGTATTGTCTCAAGTGACCTGCAAAGTTTGGATGACGTAGTTTCCGCAGTGCCTCTTTTTCGAGCTGGCGGATTCTCTCACGTGAAAGTCCAAACATTTCACCCACTTCTTTGAGCGTACGTGATTCACCATCTTGCAAGCCATAACGTAGCCGTAGAATACGCGCTTCACGTGGGGTTAGTTGATCGAGGATCTCGCTGATCTCTTCGGTCAACATCGTTTGTGCTACGGTCTCGGCCGGTGGTGGTGCATCAACGTCTTCGATGAAGTCGCCCAACTCCGCGTCTGACTCATCGCCAACTGGTCGTTCTAGATGAACCGGTTGGCGGCTGGTCCTGAGCATCCAGCGCACACGATCTTCTGGAAGATCCATTTGCTTAGCGATTTCTTCGGCCGTTGGTTGGCGTCCAAGCTCTTGCTCTAATTCTTGAGCGATTTGGTATAGCTTACTAATCCGTCCACCCAAGTGAGCCGGAATACGGATTGTACGACCATGATTTGCGAGAGCGCGGGTAACAGCTTGGCGAATCCACCAAGTTGCATATGTACTAAACCGGTTTCCACGGGTGTAGTCATATTTTTCAACCGCTTTCATCAAACCAACGTTCCCTTCTTGAATTAGATCCAAGAATTGAAGGCCACGGCCGCGATATTTTTTAGCGATACTAACAACAAGACGAGTATTAGCACGAATCAGATGAGCGCGTGCCATATCAGCAATGCTAACCCGAAGGTTTAATTCATCTTTTTCATCTTCGGTCATTTCAGTCGCCATGTTCATTTTCATGACAGCCGCACGACCCAACTCAATTTCTTTTGCTAGCTGAACTTCTTCGGCCGCTGAAAGTAGAGACTGTTGCCCCATCTCACGGAAATAAAGACCTACTGAGTCATCGATTGGAACACCGCTTAAATCAAACAGAGGCGCTTCATGTGAGCTATCCCCTTCATATTGATCTACTTCTGAAACTAAGTAAGCGATGTTCTCATTTAAGGTCTCTTCATCGTCGACTTTCTTGTAATCTTCTGGCTTTTCAACAAATGCGATTCCATTTTCTTGAACTTCTTCGACGATAGAATCTAGCATTTCTAGATCATGTTCTACAGCCGGTACTGCTTCAAGGATCTGCTTAAAAGTAACAAAACCATGTTCAGAAGCTTCGGTGAGAAGTTCTTGCAATCCATCTACCTCTTCCATTGGATTGATCATTTCAGTCATATATGTTTAGTTCCTCATTTATAAGAATTTGGGATTCGATGTGAATTGGCATGGGAGTACAGCACTTCCCATTTAACTTTTGTGGTGGAGTTAATTTATTTGAAAACGATTTTTAAGTGCTCGCCACACTGACCCTTTTTTTACCCCGAAGTTTCACAGTCACATCGTTGAATATGTAAACTACTTTACTGCTGGCGCAGTCTAGCATAGGAATGTGACAAAAGTCAACCCCTTATCTAACGTATTGTTCATGG
>JAHDGV010000899.1 GCA_020631655.1 Chloroflexota bacterium
TCACCATTTGCGGCGTCACTTCGGCCGGGAACGCGCTCACGCCTTCCTCCGTCACCCCATGATCACCCGCCATGACAACAATCGCCTTGTTCTCAAACGTCGGCCGAGCCTCACCCGTGATGCCTGCCAGTTGAATCGACAGTGCCTCCAACCGGCCCAAACTTCCGGCCGGTTTTGTCAGTTGTGATTGCCGCTCTTCGGCCGCCTTCATTGCCGCCTTATCCAACGGCTCAATCTTCGTAATCGTATTCTCTAAACTCATTCTTTAGTTTATTAGCCAATTAGCTTACCTGCTTCTCAACTATGTTCTCCTTAAATAACCGCGTCACGCTCCGTGTCTCGGTTGGTCTTTTAATTTTTGCCTCTTAGAATTTTTTATTTCTCAAAATCACGGAATTTGCAATCCCTTCATTCCAGCCAAAATCTGTGTACCACATGATTGCCTTTACATTTTCAGCATCAATCAAAAATTTGTTGATTTTATTTTTCATTTTCCTGTCTTGTTCAGCATTTTGAGTTTTGGAAAATCGAATTCCCCAAAAATAACGTTGATTTTTCTTCGGAATGAATACTTTGAATTCAAATACTAAATTAGCCTGCAAAGATTTTTTAGTATGTGGTGGCCGGCACTCAAACCTGAGCTCATCACTAGAAACAACCTCAATGTGATTTGATTCAAAATGATCATGAAAATTATTTTTAACCAAGAAATCAATCAAGCTCATTCCAAATTCTTTGAATCCAATACTTTTAGGTTCGATTTGGATAGTACAAATATTTTCGATTCCAAATCGTATTTTTCCCTTGTCCAGAGGATCTTGCTCAGGGGTGAGCGGTGTATCAATCCCAAATTTTCTTTCTTTAAAAAATTGTCTTAAACGCAAACGTATTTTCATAGTAGATTACCTTTCTATTCAAAATACATTTTTGATTTAACTAGCCCGCTCACACTCTCAGCCGACAACTCGTCCAGCTTCACGCACTCTCCCCCCATCGCCTGAGCCATCACCCCAGCCAATCCCAATCTTGGATAGCCAGACTCACAGTCAATCACCACACTCTTCCACCCCTTCTCAGCAATCCGTCCGGCCGCAAGCTTCGCCTCATCCAATGGATTACCATCACCACGATCACGACCAATCTTTGATTGGTCCAAGCCGCCAATGCGGCCATTTGCTCGCCCATCGCTTAACACAACTACCAGCGGCTCCACACGATTCTCTCGCAGATCCTGTTGACTCAAAACCTTCTCAGCCAGCAACAACCCATCCGCCAAAGGCGTTTTCCCGCCAGTAGGCAACCGGCCCAGCTTACGCTGGGCTAGCTCTACACTATTCGTTGGCCGCAACACAACCTCCGCCCGATCAGCCCGAAACGCAATCATCCCCACTGTGTCCCGCTTCTGATACGCATCAATCAACAGGCTCAAAATCGCCCCCTTAACCGCCACCATTCTCTTGCGAGCCGCCATGCTCCCACTCGCATCAACCACAAACAGCACAAGATTCGCCACCTTAGCGCTCCGCACCTTGC
>JAHDGV010000005.1:0-40325 GCA_020631655.1 Chloroflexota bacterium
ACATTTCGATATTGCTTCCATTGGTTGTATCGGCCCATGGTAAATCAAGACATTGGCCGCCAACGCCCTGCATTGGGCCAACAGTTGTTTGAACAGGCGCTGGGAAAAGCCACTTTTGAGCAGCAGTTTGATTACAACCATACATCCAAACTTTGGTCTTTGGCTCTGAGCCAGAGTACGCAACGTCTAGACAAAGATTGGGGTGCCGGCCGCTACGAATTTCACCAGCCCCCGTCATGTACCAATCAGGATCGCCATCGTTCTGACAAGATCTTATTTCAACATATGCCCCTTCTCGCACATCGCCTTCAATCGACAAACACTTCCCTTTTACCGAAAGTTGGCCGCCTGACAGTGTCCATTCTTGAGCTTTAGACCCATTACACGTGTACATCTCAAGGTTGCTCCCCTCGGTTGTATCTGCATAGGGCAAATCCAAACACTGACCTGCATACCCTTTCAATTGCCCAATTACGGCCGATACTTGAGCATTTGTAACCTGCGGATCAATTTGGCTGAGCAAAAACACACCCAACATTAGACTAAACATCACGCATAGCCTCTTTCCAAATTTTGTGATTTTCACTGTTTTCTCCTTAAAACTAATTTTTAACTAAAAACAGCGTAAGGTGAACCGTCCTGCAAATCATTGACGTTGCCGTCAATTTCATTGTAACTCTCCAATTTGAGCGCCAATTTAATTGACAAACACGCAATATCAGTGAAATCTACTCAGAATTTTGAGGGTAAACTCCACCCAGATTGAAAATTTTGATTTCTTAATTCATAATCTAGTTTCGAATCGCTAAAAAAGACAGTCATTCTAAAAAATACGAAATAGATTCTTAAGGGGGTTAACACAATTTTTGGGGCCAAGAATCATTTCCTACTTTTGTTTTAAACACCAAACCAACCAACACAACCAAGGAATAGGGAAAATATGGGAAATCAAAATGAGGTTTGGGGAGCCCAGCTTAAAAAATTCCGCATGACAACGGGCCTTTCGCAAGCTAAGTTTTCCGAAGAACTTTCGCTAAAAATCGCAAACCTTGATGCATCAAAGAAAGAAAGCTTGGAGAAAATCGGCCTGTCCTATGACTTTTTAGACAATACAGAGTTGAGTCGATATGAAAACGGGAAGCGATTGCCCCGCTACCGAAGCCGTTATATTTTCTTGATTTGGGGGCTTGTAGAGCTCGGGGGCATTAAGTCAATTGAGGAGGCTAACGATTGGTTGTTTTTGGTAGACCAATCTTATTTAACAGAATCCGAAACTGAAACCATCTTTATTAACAACGGCATAAATCCATCTATCCCCACACAATCATTCAGCAACGAAGGCAACCCCAAACAAATTGTTCCATCTAACAGTTTAACGTTGTGGGGCATCGGTTTGGGCATTCTCCTCCTCTTATTGGTATTTGGCTTTTTATTTCGGGGGCAATTTTTTGGTGGAGATCAGCCGACAGCGATCACTGAGTCGAACAATGCAAATATTCAGGCAAAAGCAGAGCCGGAGCAGGTTGAAGTTGCTCCTACAGCTACGGAGATTCCCCCAACCGCAATTCCCACCGATACGCCTACTGCAACGCTATCCCCAACAGAAACGGCGGTTCCAGCGACGCCAACTGAAGTTCCTCCGACAGAAGAACCTCAACAAGAACCGGCCGAGTCTCTTACCGCATTAATTAGCAATTTCGACAATTGGAAATCGAATGCAAGCGGAGAAGCGGTTCAAAACATTGAAATTAAAGACGGCCGCATGTGCTCGACCATCCTTAAGAACAGCATCTATCCATGGGAGCTAAGGCTTACCCTCGATCAAGTCCCGCTTGATGAATTGACGGCTTACGAGCTTTCATTCAAAGTTGAGTCTGATGTGGAAGGAAGTGTAACGGTCTCTTGGGCCAACGATGGTGAAGACGGTGTTGGGTATTTGTATAGCACTCAGCCCTTAATTGCCGGAATAAATGAAATTAAAATCCCATTTACTCAAACAGTCGCAGATCCAGAAACAACTTTAAAATTTTGGCTCGGCCGCAGTGGAGAGGGTGTTGTTTGTTTTGAAGAGGTTGCCTTAAACCCCATCGGAACAATCGATGCTACGGCCGTGGGCGAGCCGGTTTCAGCAGCGTCTCTCATCAAAAAAGGGGACTTTTCTAAGGGCGGGCTCGAAAGACCATGGTGGATGTTTGAGGAAGGCATTGGTGCATTTAGGATCACCGTTGAAGATCATCAATTGTGCGGTCAGGTAATCAAGCCACCGCCCAACTTATGGGATTTGACCCTTGGCCAGCACGAAATTATGATGATGCCTGAAGGCAAATATAGGCTTACGTTTGATGTTGAGACAGATCGTGATATGGATTTACTTGTCTTATTGAAAAGCAACATCCATACCCATCTAGATGAAACCACAACGATTCAAACTGGGAGCACTCAAAGTTTGAGTTATGAATTTAGCTCAGAAATCGAAGATTCCGCAACCTTCTCGCTTCGCTTTGGCGGGCAGGATGGAAAAATCTGCTTTGATAATATCGAGCTCCTACCGATTGTTGAGCAATAAGTCAATATCCCCCTAAAAATAAAAAGCGCCCCGCTTTCGCGGGGCGCTCAATGCATTACTATTCGATTGTAGGCATCTGCCTCAACTAGTTTCCAGCGATCGCCGTAATTGATTCGATTGCAGGAGCAATTTGTGTGTTAACCAAGTCAGCTACGGTTGCATCCATTGCGGCAAACCATGGTTGTGAATTAACACCAATCCAAACGATGAAGATCAAGAATGACAACATGATCGCCATCTCGCCACCGTTCATTTCGCGCAAGTTGGCGTTTTCTTCTTTGTCCAGCGGCCCCATGAATACACCTTGGTACATTTTCATAAGGTAAACGGCCGCCAAGATCACACCGGTCGTAGCAAATGCGGTGTAGATCCATGGACGGCTACCACCAACTGCCAATGCGTCTGAGCCCATAGAGCCAAGCAAGATCGAGAACTCACCTACGAAGCCGTTCAATCCCGGAAGACCCATCGAAGACAAGCTCACAACCAATGAAAGAACTGCGAATACAGGGATTGATTTCCACAATCCACCAAATGCGCTTAGCTCACGGGTGTGACGTTGTTCATAGATGAATCCTACAATGAAGAACAATGCACCGGTACTTAAACCATGATTCACACCCTGTAGAATCGCACCTTGGATACCGATCTCGTTAAGAGAGAAGATACCAAGCATAACGAAGCCAAGATGGGAAATCGATGAGTAAGCAACCAGTTTCTTAATGTCAGTTTGAGCAAATGAAACGATTGCACCGTAAATGATACCGATGATGGCAAGCACTGCGATGATGGGTGCAGCTTCAACAGATGCCTCTGGGAACAGAGGAAGGTTGAAGCGGGTAAAGCCGTATGTACCCATTTTCAACAACACACCGGCCAAGATGATAGAACCGGCCGTTGGTGCCTGAGTATGTGCATCTGGCAACCATGAGTGGAATGGGAAGACCGGAACCTTGATTGCAAACGCAATCGCAAAGCCCCAGAACAGCCAGTTGTTTCCAACCCACAGGTCATTTTGTGCGATGAGTTCTGGCAAGTTGAATGTTTCAGCTTGAATCCCCATATAAAGGATCGCCAACAACATCAACAATGAACCAGCCATCGTATAAAGGAAGAATTTAAGCGAAGCATAGACGCGATCTTTGCCACCCCAAATCCCGATCAAGAAATACATCGGTACAAGGGTAAATTCCCAGAAGATGTAGAACAAGAACAGGTCTTGAGCAAAGAACACACCCAGCATACCGGTCTCTAGCAAAAGCAAGAAGATGTAGTATTTTTTGATTTGCTCTGTAATCATGTTCCATGACGCGCCGATGGCTAGCGACATGATGAACGTTGTTAGACCCAAGAAAAGGATACTAAGACCGTCGATACCCATGTGATAGGTGATTCCCAAAGCAGGAATCCAACTGAATTTATCTTCGAATTGAAGACCAGGGTCAGTCCCATCAAATGAGATCATGATTATGATTGAAAAGACCAGCGCAACGGCCGCAACCAAGTTGGCCGCGATTTTAATTCCTTGCGCACCCTCTTCAGTCTCATCAGACATGAAGAGTAAGATGAGCACACCCACTAGAGGGATGGCCATCAAAATTGTAAGTAATGCAGAAAAAGAGCTTTCCATTGGAACTCCAAATTTATTGCCCAAACTGGGGCAGTTAAAGTTTAGCTAGCGAAAATAAAGTAAACGACGAGAACGGTTACACCAATAAATAAACTTAGGGCGTAATTTCCGACGTTACCAGTTTGAATACGACGTAATTGAGTTGAGAAGGCACCGATAAGTTTACCTGTCCCATTCACCACACCGTCAACACCATCAGGATCTACGGCGTTAGATAAAACATCTGCAACAGAGATGAATGAGTCTCGGATCAGGTTGTTGTGCACATAGTCGTGCCAGAAATCCCAATCAAGTCTCTCTGATAAAGCGGCCATCGGTTTGAATATTGTTTCAACCCAGCCGTTGATCATGAGCCGGTCAAAGGGCAAGCTCTGGAAGAAGAGCCAGACGCTACCCACAACGGGTATCGCTTCAAGCCTGTCTTTGGCAAACGGTTCTTCCTTGGACCAACCACTATAGAAGAGCCAACCAAGCACAATCGCCGCTATCGCTATGATCGAAGACTGGATCGCAACTCTAAAGTTTAGGGTTGTTGGCCAGTGCGGCATTTCAAGAACTGGAGGATCAGCTTTGTTGGTTAAGTAGTAAGATTCAATTGAATGCTCGAGCCAGTGCTCAAGGGCCAATGTTGGAATCAAGCCAGCTTCTTCCTCTTCGGCCGGAGCTACAGCGGCTAGTACACCTGCATAAGCTTGTTCCCCGCCACCAAATTCAATTTTGGGGAAGTTAATCGCTCCTGCAAAGATTACTGCGATGGCTAAAACAACCAGTGGGAAGGTCATGTACCCATTGCTTTCTGGCACATGCTCAACCGCTTCATGACGGCCTTCACCGAAGAAGACCATTTTCACTTGACGTGTCATATAGAAGGCGGTGCAGAAAGCCGCAATTGTTAGCGTCCATCCCACAAAGGTAAACACGGCACCTTGGTCTGGATTGTCAGCAACCGTGGCCAAGATCTCGTCTTTTGACCAGAACCCAGCAAGTGGGAAGATACCGGCCAAAGCCAATGAGCCAACCATGTATGTCCAGAAGGTAGTTGGCATTTTGTGCCGCAAGCCACCCATCGTCCGCATGTCTTGTGGATCAAAATCATCGTGGTGATCTTCACCCGGATGTTCACCGTGGTCATCTCCATGATGATCGTCGTGATGATCATGCAAATGATGATGCCCGTGCTCCATACCGTGGATGATTGAACCCGAGCCCATGAACAACAGCGCCTTAAAGAACGCGTGTGTGATCAGGTGGAACATACCAGCGATGTATGATCCCATACCAACGGCCGCAATCATAAAGCCAAGCTGACTAACAGTTGAATAAGCCAATACTTTCTTGACGTCGTTTTGTGTAAACGCCACCAACCCCGCATACAGTGCAGTCAGTGCGCCCACAATCGCCACCAAGTCTGGCGTTGAAATATTTCCAAATAAGTGGCCCGAATCTCCAGATGCCCGGACGATCTCAAATAGAACGTTGCTACGGGTGATCAAGTAGATACCCGAGGTAACCATGGTTGCCGCATGGATCAGCGCAGAAACCGGTGTTGGACCAGCCATCGCGTCTGGCAACCAGATGAATAGTGGAATCTGGGCAGATTTACCGGCCGCACCAACCAAAAATAGGAAGGTGATCCATTTTAGAACTGCGCCTAAGCTGTATGTTCCCCAAGGAAGAACAACTTCTTCACCGGCTTTGAACATCTCAATCGCACTTTCAAATACCGGTTCATAGTCCATTGTGCCAAATACCCAGAAGGTTAGGCACATGGCCAAGATCATGGCAAAGTCACCAACGCGGTTGGCGACAAACGCTTTGCGCGCCGCCATCGAGTTAGCCCAGCCAACCCCATCTGGCTTATCAAACCAGAAACCGATCAGTAAGAATGAGCACAATCCAACCCCTTCCCAGCCCACGAAGAGCATCAGGTAGCTGCTACCTGTGACCAGAATGATCATGAAGAAGAGGAATAAGTTTAAGTAAGAGAAGAAGCGAGCAAATTCTTTGTCGCCGTGCATGTAGCCAATGGCGTAAATGTGAATCAACGAGCCAACACCGGTGATCACCAACAACATGGTTGACGATAAGGTGTCTAGTTGAAACGCCCATTGAATACGGAATAGGCCACCTTGAATGTTAAACCAGTCAAACAGCGGAATGATGTGTGAATGGTGATCGTTGAGTAGTGATACCCAGATGAGGACTGCGATAACAAACGAAAGCAGTGCCATGCCGGTTGAAAAGAATCCGGCCCATTTTTCACCAACTTTGGCATCAGCCCGTACAAAACGATAGCCAAACCAGCCGTTGAAAATTACCCCGATCATCGGGAAAACGAGTAAAAGTGGTGCGAGTCCAAATGCGTTCATATTTATCGTTTATCCCTTGAGCAAGTTAACTTCGCTAATGTCGATTGATTTCTTCGATTGGAAGATCGCTACAATCAACGCCAACCCAACTGCCACTTCGGCCGCCGCTACCGTCATCACGAAGAAGACGAGCACTTGCCCCGTTGCATCACCCAAATGATGGGCAAAAGCAACCAGCAATAAATTGGCCGAATTGAGCATTAGCTCAACAGACATGAAGATGATGATGGCATCGCGGCGAAGCAAAACCCCTAGTGCACCAATGGTGAACAGGATTGCGCTTAGAGCGATATACCATTCAATCGTTACGGTTGTTAAATCCATAAGTTTATGCGTCCTCCATTCTTTCTTTGTTGGTCAGCTTGCGGCTCATAACGTAGAGTCCAACAACGGCCACCAAAAGCAAAACACCGGTCACTTCGAAGGGGAAGACAAACTCTTCGAACAAAATGACAGCTAAGGTGCGTGGTCGGGTATCAGCCACAACTGAAGCAGGTGCAGTGCCACCCATCTGGGTAACAGCCACAATAAACGAACCAACAACCAATACTGCGCCGATAATCCCGGCCGTTAATTGTCCTGTTCGCGTGCTCAGCACACCTGCACTTTCTTCTGCCCCCAAAAGCATGATGACAAAGAGAAAGAGAACCATGATCGCCCCGGCGTACACCGTGATTTGCACGGCCGCCAAAAATGGAGCATTTAAAATCAGATAAAACACAGCAATAGCGGCAAAGTTCAAAATCAAGAACAGTGCGCTATGCACAGCGTTTTTACTGGTTAGCATCGATACAGCCGCGAAGACCGAAATCGTTGCTAAAATCAAAAATAGTACTGGACCACCCATAAGGTTTTTCCTGAAATTGGGAGTTTTAAAACGGAGTTTCCTAAACTGACACACACGGAAAAAGAGCGCACCACAAGGGTCCATCTCTTTTTCTCCGTTTTATCTTTTAAACTTAAAAGGGAAACCGTTCCCCTTTTTCCTTTTCTTCTTTCTGAGTGTCAACGACATTCATGTTGACACAGTGGCTAAAAATTATTGTCTAGCGCATAAAACAGCGGAACGAAGTTCCGTGCGTAAGCGAAGCGACTTATTTTGGATCAGCCATGTCGGGGATTGCCCGATCAAATGCGCCAGGTTCAACTTGGCGAGGAGAGCCTTCTACTCCTTCAGCCGGGTTAACGATCAACATCTCTTTGGTGTAGATGGCGCTCGCCCGATCATAGAATGAGAGCTCGTAGTTATTTTCAAGCACAATCGCTTCAGTTGGACAGGCATCTTCGCAAAAACCGCAGAAGATACAGCGCAACATGTTAATTTCGTAGGTGCTTGCGTAACGCTCACCGGGAGAGAAACGAACATCGTCCGTATTTTCAGATGCCTCTACGAAGATTGCATCGGCCGGACAAGCGGCAGCACACAACGCACAACCGATACATTTTTCTAGCCCATTGTCGTACCGTTTTAGCTCGTGACGCCCTTTAAAACGATAGCGAGTCGGCCGTTTGATTTCCGGATACTGAATCGTGACCGGGTCTTCGAACATATGTCGAAAAGTAATTCCCAGTCCGCGTAAAAGTTCTACAATTCCGTTTAACATAGCGTTTTTATCTCTAGAATAATCCGTTGATGGTATTTAAAATCCCATCAAACACGCCCTCTTCAGCCAAAACGATGAAGATACCGGTGACGATTACATTGAGTACCGCAATAGGTAAAAGCGTTTTCCAGCCAAGATCCATCAATTGGTCATACCGCATCCGAGGCCATGAAGCCCGGATCCAGATCATGATGAACAAGCTGAACAAAATTTTGATAATTAGATACAGTGGTCCAAGCATTGGAGCCGCATCTAAGAACGGGCCATGGTAGCCACCCAAGAACAGGGTTGCCCAAATCGCACTGAAGATAATCATCTTCATGTACTCAGCCATCATGAACATCGCGAAACGCATCCCTGCATATTCAACGTTGTATCCAGAGGATAGCTCCTGCTCAGCTTCGAGCAGGTCAAATGGAGCCCGTTGTAGCTCGGCTAATGCTCCAATAAAGAACAAAATACCAGCGATTGGTTGCAATAAGATGAACCAAGCAGAGTCGATTTGAGCTTGAACGATATCGTTAAGGTTAAGCGAGCCGGCGATCATGACGGGAATCAGCAAAGTCAAACCAAGTGACAATTCATAGCTGATCATCTGAGCCGTTGAGCGAATACCGCCCAAAATCGCATATTTCGAGTTAGATGCCCATCCGGCCAATACCACACCGTAAACTTCGATAGAGGTAATCGCCAAAATGAAGAGGAGTGCGATGTTTAGACCTGGGGCAATGGCAAGATATTCATAGCGTCCCAAATAGTCAGGAACCAGTTCCCACAACCAAGGGATTCGTGGGGCCCATGGAATCACGGCCAAACTAAACACGGCCGGAGCCACGGTCAGCATCGGAGCCAGATTGTAAACAACAGGATCAACGTGTGTTGGGGTCAAGTCTTCTTTCATGAACAACTTAACCGCGTCAGCCAATGGCTGCATCACACCACCCAGCAAACGGCGTTCCGATTGCCCACGACGTGGAATGGGGATGTATCCTGCCCGGTTTGGACCAACTCGCACCTGCATGCGAGCCAGCAACTTACGCTCAAGAAGCGTTGAATATGCAAATCCGGTGATCACCACAAAAACGATGATCCCTGCAACTGCTAGAGTTTGTAATGCGATTTGGCCTGCTATACCCATAATTTTGATTGGGGATTTAAGATTTACGATTCAGGTTGCTTTAGCGAAACCGTATCGTAAATCCAAAATCGTAAATCGGTTTATCCTTTAGTAATTTCCGCGTCGATCACACCCGCTACGTGCGGCACACCGTTAAGCAGCGCAACACCTTGTGGAGCTACACCGTTTACGTATGCTTGGAGTGTCATCGTTTCACCATTCACCCGAACTTGAACTTCATCACCCGTAGCGATGCCATTAGCATCAGCTTCGTTGATCATAATGCGTGGCGTCGCCATGCGTGGCTCAAGCAGTTCAGAGTGCTGTAGCAAACTGCCATTGGTGTAAAGCGCCGCGGTGCGAATGGTCGCAATTCCGCTCACTTTTGATGATTTTGCATCTGGGATATCCAATGAGGTGACTTCGCCAGACTCAGCCGCCGATGCCCATTGTTGTCCCATGCCATGTTTATTTTCGTACGAGTTACCGCCGTAGTACAGATCAGCGCCGCCCACATCTGGGAACTGTTTTTCTACCTGTGCCAATGAGCGATAATCCATCCCTTTGTATTGGGCAACTCCGGCCGCAATTGCTTTCTTAAAGACAAGGCTCGCAGCCATTTTCGGCTTATCGCCACCCATCTTTTCGTTAAGCATGCCGATAATTTGCCAATCCGCCTTGCTTTTACCCATTGGGGCAATTGCAGGGTAGTAAAGTTGAATACGACGTTCACCATTGGTGAAGGTCCCATCCCGCTCGGCCCAGCTTTGTGCTGGCAAAACAACATCAGCAAGTTCGGCCGTGGCGTTCATGAACAGCTCTTGAACAACCATGAAGCCAACATTTTTGCGGCCGTTCATCAAGCCATCACCTACAGGGTCAGCACCCATCACATAAAGTGCATCTGCACCGCTTTCATAAATATCAGCGGCCGATTTTCCAGCTTTGTCCAATGCTTTATAGCCAGGACCAAATGCTGGATGGATGCCCATGTCCCATGCACCTTGAGTGTTGTTATGTGGCCAGACGGCAATCAAACCGTTGTTTGCTTTGCCAACATTGCCATTTACAAGCAACACATTCGCCAAAATGCGAGACAATGAATCTGTTTCTTCGTAGGTAAGACCTTCAAATCCGTAGAAAGCAACAACGTTTTCTGCATCAGCAATTGCGCTTGCAATTGCACCAACGCCATCTTTGGCTTTTTGGTCAGATACGTTGAGCGCATTAAGCAACGCACGTGCAGTGTCGATTGCGTCTCCCGGTTTGTAGAGTGTGGTTTCAGCCGCAACTGCGTCTAAGCGAGTTTCACGAACATTAAAGGTAAACACTTTTGCGCCACGTTGTGCCGCTTGTTTCACCCGTAACCACCAGATCGGTGCTTCTTCGTGCAGGTCACTCGCAAATACAATGACCGCATCTCCAGCGCCCATGTCTGCTAAGTTGGTTCCGGTTCCAACACCCACTTGTGCGGTCACATCCCCACCAGCAATCCGGCCGTTGGCCAAATCGATGTTGTTGGTGCCAACGGTGTTGCGCATCATGTCTTGGAATGCGAACAAGTCTTCGTTGCTCATCCGATCGCCAGACAATCCGGCCGCATTTGATCCGGCCGCTTTAAATTTGTCAGCAACTAAGCTTAGCGCTTCGTCCCAAGATGCCGCCTGCAATTCACCATTTTTACGAACCATTGGAGTCATTAAACGGCCGTCAGCATCAGCAAAGTGATGTCCGAAGCGGGTCCGGTCAGAAATCCAAATTTCGTTAACCTGTTCGTTTTGGCGCGGCATGATCCGTTTGATCACAACCCGGCCGCCAGATTTCGCTTCTTGGCGGGTAGACATGGTGATGTTTTCACCTTCTGGGCCATGTGGCGAAATTGATGCAACAGGTCTTAATTCCCAAGGACGCGCACCAAAGCGGAAGTCATTGGTGGTCAAAGCACCTACCGGGCAAATGTCTGTCGTGTTTCCTGACCAGTAGCTGTCAAAGCCAGGGTCAGAATAGGTGATAATTTCAAGTTTACGGCCGCGGTTGTGGAACCCAAGCACAGGATCATCTACCACTTCATCTTGGAATCGAACGCAACGGGCACATTGGATGCACCGCTCACGGTCCAGGGCGATCAAATCACCCAAAGGCACGTGCTTATCGTTCTTCATCTTTTGATCAAATGGGAAATGGCTGTCGCCCAAACCATGAGCCATCGTTAGATTCTGTAGCGGGCACTCTCCACCTTTGTCACAAATTGGACAGTCAAGCGGATGGCTGGTAAGCAAGAATTCGATGACAGTGTTGCGCGCGTCCAAAACCCCTTCGGTGTTGGTACGAACGTTCATCCCATCTGCCACACGAACCGTACAACCGGTTTGCATACCGCGTCCCCAGTTGATTTTTTGAGTCCCGTCATCATCCATGACCGGTTCACGTGTTTCACGATCAAACATCGGCATACCGATATCAACCAAACACATGCGGCACATGCCAACTGGCTCTAGTTTAGGATGATGGCAGAAAACCGGAATATCAACGTCAACCATTTTGGCTGCGTCTACAACGGTTAACCCTTTTGGAACTTCGGCCTCGATGCCGTCTACAATTATGTTTACAGTTTCAGACATAGTCTTTTTTAGCTGGATAAAGCTCTAGTCGGCCGGAACCGCTTCAGCTTGTCTTACTTTAGCCACATACTCACTACGGAAATGTTTGAGCGTGCCAATTACCGGGCTAACAGCAAATTCGCCTAATGCACACAGGCATTTGCCCTGCATTGAGTGAGCCACCCGATCTAATGTTTTAATATCTTCTTCAGTGCCGTGTCCTTCCATAATGCGGTGGAGCGTTTTCTCCAACCAGAAGGTTCCTTCGCGACACGGGGTACATTTACCACATGATTCATGTTTGAAGAAATGGGTCATTTTCAGTGCGGCCCATACCATATCGGTGTCCTCATCCATCACGATGACAGATGCAGATCCCATCATTGAACCATAGTCGTTCAACCCTTCAAACGAGACGTTTCCGTCCAATGCGTCTGGCAATACTACAGGACCAGATCCGCCTGATGGCAATAGAGCTTTAAACTCTTTGCCGTCACGCATCCCTTGGCAGTACTCATCACCGTAAATCAGCTCACGATAAGTCACTTTGCCCATTTCAACTTCGTAGTTGCCGGGGCGAGCCACATGGCCACTCATACATACGATTTTGACACCGTTGCTTTGATCTGTACCCAAGTTGGCATACCAGTCAGCACCATTCACCATGGTTGGTGGAACGTTTGCTAAGGTCTCTACATTGTTAACAACAGTTGGTTTGTCATAGGCTCCAGCTTGTGCTGGGAAAGGTGGCTTAGACCAAGGTTGGCCCAAGTTACCCATTAATGAGTTCAGCAGAGCGGTTTCTTCGCCGCAAATGTATGCACCAGCTCCAAAGTGATTGTGATAATCACAGTCAAAGCCACTCCCTAAAATGTTTTTGCCCAAGTAACCGGCTTTGTATGCATCTTTGATCGCTTTCTCGGCCGGATATGCAGCATCCATGTACTCACCACGCCAGTAGCAGTACACCATGTCAGCGCCTACAGCATAAGCAGCAATCAAAGCGCCTTCAATAACTTGATGCGGGTTGCCTTCAAGAATCTCGCGGTCTTTGAACGTGCCGGTTTCCGATTCGTCGTTATTGATAACGATGTATTTTTGGCCGTCACCTTTGGGCATAAAGCTCCATTTGATACCGGCTGGGAAACCTGCCCCACCGCGACCTCGAATACCGGCCGCCTTAATTTCGTTTACAACTTCTTCGGGGGTCATGCTCAACGCTTTTTTGAGCCCTTCGTACCCGCCGTTCTTTACGTAAACGTCTAGTTCTTTAATATTCTCTACATCTCTGTGCCGTAAAATTACATGAGCCATAATCTTGATTGTCGATTTACGGTTTAGGATTGACCCAACCACCGTTTATCGATACTTGTACCTTCATACTTTCCACTAAGCCTAGTGGTGAGTTTGGATTAAAATCTTATCTACAACCGTTGGTTCGCTATCACCAGCGGCCGCTTTGGCACGATAATCCGCGATTAGTTGGTCAAATTTTGCTTCGTCTAGATTCTCATGGAACTTGAGATTACATTGCAACATAGGAGCCCGATCACAGGCACCCAAGCACATCACATTTTTTAATGTAAACATGCCATCTTCTGTGGTTCCTTCAAGATCGATGCCAAGTTTGCCTTCAGCCATCTTGATGAACTCGTCTGCACCTCGCAATGCACACGCTAAGTCGTTGCAAACTTCTAGAACGTACTTGCCGACCTCTTCTTCATAATAAAGAGAGTAGAAGCCTGCAATACCGCGAACGTGGGTTGGATCACAGCCGATGATCTCAGCCACTTCTTTCATCGCCTCTTCGCTTGAATACCCATACTCTTGTTGAGCAATGTGTAGCAACGGCAATACGGCCGATTTACGTTGGTCGGCCGGATACCGTTCAAAGAGCGATTCGATTTCTTTTGCGTATTTCTCTGCAATCATAATTCTTCTAGCGATCAATCTCGCCTAAAACAATATCGGTTGATCCGATAATCGCGATCAGGTCCGCTACATATAAATCTTTTGACAAGACGGGAATCGCCGCCAAGTTAACATACGACGGGGTCCGGAAATGAACCCGGGCCGGTTTTGCTGATCCATCTCCACGGATATAGCACATGAACTCACCACGTGGCGATTCGATGCTTACTTTCGCGTATCCTTCAGGGGCTTTGAAGCCTTCAGTCCACAATTTGAAGTGGTGAATCACAGCTTCCATGCTTTGTCCTAGAGTAGAACGAGGCGGAGGAACAATTTTTGGATCGTTTAGGTTAAATTCTTTACCTGCTTTTGGAAGCATGTCCATACACTGCTGGATGATGCGCAAGCTTTCACGCATCTCACGCATACGGCACGAGTAACGTGCGTACACATCGCCTTCATGCTCTACAGGTACATCAAATTCAACTTCATCATATTTTAGATACGGGAATTTTTTGCGAATGTCCCAGTCAACACCAGAACCGCGCAAACATGCACCGGTCATTCCCCACTGAATCGCATCTTCACCCGAAATTACACCAACATCTTTGGTCCGTTTCAAAAAGATTGGATTATTGGTCAACAACCCTTCGTAGTCGTCGATGCGTGATGGCATGAAGTCTAGGAATTGGCGAACCGCATCTTCAAATTCTTCAGGCACATCGCGCCACAAACCACCCGGCCGGAAATAACTACCCATCATCCGTTGCCCAGCAACCATTTCAAACACGTCTAGAATGTACTCGCGTTCGCGGAAGGCGTACAAGAATACGGTCATAGCCGCAAGGTCAAGGGCTGAAGTGCCTAGCCAAACCAAATGGCTAGAAATACGTTGGAGCTCAACCAAAATCATGCGGATGAGCTGTGCGCGTGGTGGAGATTCCACACCGAGTAATTTTTCAACGGCCAAAATATAGCCGAGATTGTTTGACATTGGCGCGAGGTAATCCATGCGGTCTGTCATGACCAACCCTTTGGTATAGGTTTTGGATTCCATCGATTTTTCTACACCTGTGTGTAAAAAGCCGATGTCAGGGGCTAAATTGACGATTCTTTCGCCATCTAGCTCAAGCAAAAGACGAAGAACACCGTGGGTTGATGGATGCTGAGGCCCCATGCTGAGAAGCATGTGCTCTTCATCTTCAATCTCCATGAGCGTGCCCATTTTGGCACGAAGCTCTTCGACTGTAATTTCTGCAACTGTATCGCCTGATGGAGCTAACATAGTTTTTTATCCCTAACTATTATTCGTCACCGATTTGTTTTTTACCGGCGTATGGCTTCTTGCCTTGAATCGCATCATAGTTGAACGAGAACTGAACTTCTTCGTAACCGAGCGGGTAATCTTTGCGCAATGGATGGCCGACCCAGTCTTCCGGAAGGAACAAGCGACGCTGGCTGTTATTCCCTTCAAAACTGATCCCCATCAAGTCATAAACTTCCATTTCTAACCACGTTGCGATTTTCCAAACGTCACCAACAGTTTTTGGCCCTTCGTCAGGATCCTCTACGGTTGTGCGCAGACGGAAATCATGCACGTTGTCCATAGACCGCAAATGGTAGCTAACGGCAAAACGAGGATACTCTGGCAACATGTCATCACCGACAATATCGATGATGAAGTTGTACTGGAGATCCTCGTCGTCACGCAGTAGCTGACAGATGTCATGGACAAATTCTTGCCCTACAACAACTGTAAGTTCACCCCGGAAATCTCCGGTTGACTCAACGGCTTCTGGAAAAGCCTCTTTAATTTTGCTTACTACTAAATCGTCTTGACTCATGATGGTTTATCCGCGTTCTTCGATGCTCCAAGTTTTGAAGTCTTCCTGACGGATTGATTCGTGCAGGGTCATAATGCCGTCAATCAAAGCTTCTGGACGAGGTGGGCAACCGGCCACATACACGTCAACAGGAATGATTTCGTCTACACCCTGTACGATCGCGTAGTTGTTGAATATGCCTCCGCAACTTGCGCAGTCGCCCATAGCGATAACCCATTTGGGTTCTGGCATTTGATCATAGAGGCGGCGAACAACCGGAGCCATTTTGCGGCTTACCCGGCCGGCAACAATCATAAGGTCTGATTGGCGTGGTGATGGGCGATTAAGCTCCATACCAAAACGAGACGCATCATAATGTGAAGATTGAGACGCCATCATCTCGATAGCACAACAGGCCAAACCAAAAAGCATAGGCCACATCGCATTGGTACGTCCCCAGTTAACAAGATCCTCTAGACGGTGAGTAACAATCCCCGCCATTCCGCTTTTGTCGTTTTGTGGTGTTATTAATCCCATTCGAGCAACCCCTTGCGCCAAGCCCATAAGTCACCCACGATAAACATCGCGATGAAGATGAGTACGGCCCACAAGCCAAATAATCCTAAGTCACGCAGAGCCACTGCCCACGGCATGATTAGGATGATGTCAATATCAAATAAAATAAAAAGTACGGCTACCCGGTAAAATTTAATCGGATACCGCTTTTTAGCGTCGCCAACAGCGGTCATACCAGATTCGTATGGCTGCATTTTGCGAAAGTTATCTCTTTTTGGTGGTCCGAGGGTAACGGAAAGTGTCGGCAAAAGTACGGCTAAAAGTATGGATATACCAAGCAATACTGCGACAGGTACATATGGAAGTAAATAATCAGGCATTGATTTTTTGTCTGTACTTCTTAATTCTGATTTTACCCATTAACCCGATCGGCAAAGAGTAACTTCCAGAATTTATGGTTAAATAATTTTTGATATCCAAATAGAACTATAAAACGGCCGGGGCCGTTTTTTGTCGCATTCAAATATTAAAATTGCAAATTTTTAAACTGGCTAATGAGTGAAACGTGAGGAGTTTGTTCATTTTATCACAATCGATCAAATTTTATCAAAAGTCAGTACAAGTGGGTAGGGAAAATTGGGCTGGTACAGCAACGCCTAATCAAACGAATACATTTTTATGTGAAGAAACAGCCCTTTCGTTACTCCTGATGAATCGTTTTGACCCAAAATCTACAAATATTTGCGTACCTGCATTTATAAATGAATTGTAAAACTTTAATCATTTAGACCCGCCATCATTTAACACCTGACTCTGTTTTAGGGTCTAGAATGATTGGTATGACTATGCAAGATGACTTTCAGAGGATCAAAAAAGCGGGACTCATTTTATTTATTTTTATTATTTGTGTACTGCAGCTATCTGGTGTGATGGCAGATGGATCAGACGAAGAGACGGCTCCAGAGCCAACAACTTCGTCGGCCGTTAATGAATTGCCACCACATCAGATAGCAGACCCTATAACCTCTCAACAAGCAAAAGACGCCGAATCTACCGCCACAACCATCTTTCTCACCATGATCTTTCAGCCCGGCACACCAGAACCGGAAACTGAAGAAGGGGGAGAAGATTTACCGTTCATGAACGAGTTTGAACAGGCTGTTCTAGATCTGGTCAACGTTGAACGACAAAATGCAGGATGTGGCCCGGTCGAAGGGGAGTATTATTTGCGAACCGCCGCGTTTTTACACAGCAAAGATATGGCTGACAACGGTTACTTCTCTCATACGGGGCAGAACGGCTCTCGTTTTTGGGAACGGGCTTCAGCAGCTGGCTACGAAGGCTTCGCGGCCGGTGAGAACATTGCGGCCGGGTACAGGACACCAGAATCTGTGATGAACGGCTGGATGAACAGCTCGGGTCACCGCGCTAACATCTTAAATTGTAGCCACACACATTTGGGTGTCGGGTATTACTACGGCGATGGATCCCCGTATGGAGCTTACTGGACGCAGGTGTTTGGCCGATAGGCAACTGCCAGACAACCTCTAAAATCAGCTCGGCCGTAGCTCCTAAGGGGCAAACTGCGGCCGAGTTCCGTTTAAAACAAAGCTCATTTCACCTGATTCAACATCTACCAGCCAAATCTCTGGTTGTGCATCAGCCTCAGTCAGATTAAAGCGCTGAAACAGCAACTGTGTCCCATCGCTGTTCCAAGAGAGTGCTCCATTTTGGATTGAGAGGTCATCGGTCAAGCTCCGTGCATTAGCCCCGTCAGAATCCATCACCCAAACTTGCCGCCCAACTCCCCCCCGTGGCGGCTTACGGGTAAATGCCAACTGGCTCCCGTCAGGGGACACAACATATCCTCCATCATCAACGGCCAACCCCTCTCCGGTTAAATCTGTCACATTTTCGCCACGTGCATTGGTTTTAAAAATGTGGGTCGACGCCCGCTCCTGATCAACCCGAAGCGCAGAAAAGTAAAGGTCTGAGTCAGCCCCCCACACGGCCGCAACATTTGATCGAGACGAAATCACCCCAATTTCCCCCGTTTGCAAATCAAAAATCTGAATCTCATCAACGGCAGGCACGACGTAAGTCAGCTTACGACCGTCGGCCGAAAATCGAACATCTTCTCCCAACCAATTCTCATCTGCAAACATCGGAATCAGCTGGAACGATTCTAAGTCGTACCACCACAGCCGAGACTCTTTTCGAGCAATCTCGCCATCGTAAATGGGGGATTGTTCATAGGCAAACACATTTTGAGACGGTGACCAACGCGGGTTTTGACAGGCTCCGGTGGGACCGCATTCAACCAGCGGAACAGTATCGGGCATCTTGTTCCACAACAGCCAAATATCAAGGCTGTTATCATCATCGGATTGTGTAAATGCCGTATGCCCTTTGGGGCTAATATTAAACTCTAAAATATCCTGAGCTTGTGTCGTTAATTGTTTTGGAGCTGGGTTACGGGCAGATGGGTCATAGGTGAAAAGCTGATACCGACCGTTATCACCCACATCTATATAAACGATATGGTCAGTCGTGAAATGACTTTGATTTTGACAGGATGCAAGGCTCAGCAGCAAGGCAAGAAAAACAACTATTTTTTTGGCTGAAAAAGACTTAAAAGGGAAAAACACGGCGACATCTTATCATACGAGATATCGACTGCGCCCCATTCTCATGACTTTTTTCCCTTGTTGTGCCAACGCGTTGGCACAACTCATTGACACGACTCGCAAACCCCGTAGATTTCAAGCATGTGCCCTTCGATCTTAAATTTAAACTGCTCGGCCAACTGTTGGCTTAGGTCATCTGCAAAAGAACATTCAGCAAATTCAACCGAGTTGGAACAGCGTATGCACACCAAGTGATGGTGATGGCCATCCTCGAGAAGGACAAAGTGTGCGGCGCCACTGCCTCCATAGGCCGGCCGCACAACGCCAATTTCTGCTAGCAGATCAAGGGTGCGAAATACGGTCATCCGGCCTACGTTCGACTCATCATCACGCATTTTTTCGAACAGATCATCGGCCGTCATATGACCGTGATATTTAAGCAGGGCATCAACTACTTCCATTCGAGATGAGGTTGCTCTATGCCCCAGTTCAGTCAATTTGGCTTCAATTTGTGACTTATTCATAGCTGATTTAAGGATTTGTACTAACGGTGGGAGCGGGTGCCATCCACCTAGAGAATACACCTTGATTGGGTGCAAACAAAAATATCAAAACAAAAATAACTGTAGCTACCAGCACAACGGCCGGTCCTGATGCGATGTTTAAATAAAAGCTACTGTAAAGCCCAACCGCACCAGAGACAGCGCCAATCGTAGCTCCGATACCCATCATCGGTAGCAAGCGTTTGGTTAAAAACGAAGCGGCTGCGGCCGGGGTAATGATCATAGCCAACATGAGCGATATGCCCACCGCATTTAATGCCACAACAATTGTTACAGCGATAAGGACAAGAAGTAAATAATTGTAAAAGCGAACGGGCAAACGGAGCGTGCTTGCCAAAGTTTGATCAAACGAAACGACAAGGAGCTCTTTGTAGAACAGAATGATCACCGTAAATACGATAAGGCTTAGCCCCAACATTGTCCACAGATCAGAAGACGAAACACCCAGCAGGTTGCCAAACAAAAAGTGGGTCAAATCAACCGCATAGCCGTCTGTAGCAGAAAGCATAGCAATTCCCAAGGCAAATGCACCGGCAAGAATGACTCCAATGGCGGAATCTTCGCGCAAGAGATTGCTTTCACTTAGTGCACCAATGGCAAAAGCCGTCAGGATACCCATCACCAACGCCCCGATCACAAGCGGAATGCCGGTTAAAAATGCGATGACAACCCCTGGCAAAATAATGTGAGCCAGTGCATCACCTAAAAATGCCATCCCCCGCAGGACTACATAGGTCCCCAAAACGGGGCAAAGCACGCCAACTATGAGGGCGGCTGCCAATGCTCGTTGGAAAAAGCTAAAGGTTAAAGGGTCTGTGATGAATGACATATTTAATGATCACAACATGTGTCTGCGATCAGAACACCGTCTTGTGCATGCAAATGGCCACCATAAGCGGTGACTAAATTATCGGCCGTCAATACTTCATTCGGCCGGCCAAGCGCAACAAGTTCACCGTTGAGCAGTAAAATTTTATCAAATCGGGTGGCTGCCATATTAAGATCATGCGTTGCAACAATGGTGGTAATGCCACTGGCGGTAACACCCTCCAGCACCTCAAACACCTGATCTTGGCTCGGTATGTCTAACCCTGCTAGCGGTTCATCCAGCAACAAAAGCTCCGCCTCTTGTGCTAAAGCCCGGGCAATAAACACCCGCTGCTGCTGACCACCAGATAGCTCGCCTATCTGCTTTTTGGCAAGATGGGTTGCACTGACTCGTTCCAGACTTTGCTGAACGATATTGCGATCGTGTTGCTTGGCCCAACGAAAAAGCCCGATTTTTGCTGTGCGGCCCATCATCACTACATCTTCAACTGTGACGGGAAAATTCCAATCAACCGTTTGCCGCTGGGGGACATAGGCGACACACAAATGCTCGGCCGGGTCGCTACCGTGTAACGTGGCACGGCCGCTTGTCGGTGACAGCTCCCCTACCATAAGCTTAAACAAGGTGCTCTTGCCCGCCCCATTTGGCCCCACAACCGCAACCTGTTCACCCGTTTTGAGCGTAAACGACAAATTGCTTAGAGCCACATGGGAGCCATAACTCACTGTAACACCGGCCGCATCAAACAGCGGTGCATCAGGTAAATGCTGAACCCCGTATGTTTTTTCATTATTGTTGAGAATTGGTTTTATTGCTTCAGCCATACTGGTATTTTATATCAATATTGTCTGAGATGAGACTCATTCTTGCGAAACTTCAGCATCTACTTCGATTTCAACCAAATAATCGCTTCCAACTAGCTCAGCTTGTACAAGAGTGTTTGCTGGCAAAATATGGGCAAAGCGTTCCCCATGTGCTCGAGCAACAGGCTCCCAATCATCGATATTGGGAACATAGATGCGTGACCGCACGACATCTTCTAGTCGGCCGCCCAGCGACTGCAGAGCCCCCTCAATTTTATCGATAATAAAATGGGTTTGTGCCCCCGGATCAGTCCCCCCAATCACCCGGGTGCCATGTGTTGCCGTGGTTCCTGAAACGGAAATTTTGTTACCGTGTCGTACCGCTCGGCAGTAACCGGCCAGCGATTCCCACGTTGTGCCGGTCAACACCCGTGTCCGGCCGTCGTTCCACGTTTCTGTAGGATACGGAGCTGGAAATGTCTCAAGATGATCGCTCAGGTCACCTGTCGCAGTCAAAAACGGTGGTTTGCGATATTCGTCGCCGCAATCTCCGGGGATAGTTTTTAGCTCGGCCAAGGCTTCTCCAATCAACGCCTGATCAGCGTCATCCAGCTTAAAGTCAAACAAACGCAAATTGTCTGAGATATGCTCGCTCTTGCCTAAACGTGCGCCAATAATTACCCCGCCTACGGCCGGTTGATCGAGCAAATAGCGCGTTGAAATGTTGGCCAAAGAGACCTGATGTTTGTCGGCCGCTTTTTTCATTTGGCTCAACAGATTTTGGAACGGTCCCCAGCCCCCAGCTTCCCGAATATATCGGCCGTATTTCATTTGTGACCATGTTTCTAGATTGTCCCAATCTGGCTCTGGCTTACCCAGCCATTTATCGGTCAGAAAGCCACCGGCTAGCGTGCCAAAAGCCAGTAGTTTCACCCCAAACTCAGCGCACAAATCGGTCATTCGGCCGCGGGCGCGCTGGTCTAGCATCGAATAACAGACCTGATTGGTGACAATTTCCACCCCGCTGGTCAGCGCCATGCGTAGATGGGCCGTATCTACATTGGTTAACCCAAGATGTCTGATCAGCCCTTCCTCTTTTAGCTCTTGTAGCCAAAACAGACAGTCGAGCCAAACCGGATCAGAGTATGTCCAGCAGTGGAATTGAAGCAGATCCAGCGTCTCCATCTGCATCCGATCAAGTGAGGTTTGCACGGCCGCACGCACCTCATCCCGTGTGACAGGCCCCGGCTTGGGGACCCATTTGGTAAAGGTTTGAACCGCGTTTGGATCGGGCAACGTTTGCCGAAAGGTTCCCGCAATTATTTCGGCCGAACCATAATGGTCCGCCATATCAAACGTTGTTAAACCAGCATCGAAATAGGGTTGCATGGCTGGGGCGGTTGCAACTGGATCAAGCGTTTGTCCATGTCGCTCCATATCTGCAATTTGCCACAGGCCGGTTAATACGCGTGATATCGAAAATCCGGGGGCTATTTCTATCCGCTCAACAGTGCCGTTCATCTTTTTTCTCCAAACCAAATTTTTATCGATTCTACTGTTGAACGGCGAAATATCGAAAAAGAATAACGGAGTCAACTGGCTTGGAACATATTCTAAAAAGTTTCAGCTTGCTTATCTCCTATATCCCACTAGGATTAAGACCTAGGAGGTAGCCAAAACTAGGAGAGAAAATGGAAAACTTTGACTATGACTTGCTGGTAATTGGGACAGGGCCTTCAGGGCAAAAAGCGGCCGTTCAAGGGTCAAAAGCGGGCAAAAGGGTAGCCATTGTGGACAAGCGCAGTTTTATGGGAGGCGTGTGTGTCAACACCGGAACTATTCCCAGCAAAACTTTGCGTGAGGCGGTTCTTTATCTGTCTGGTCACCGCGAGAAAAACATTTATGGCGCTTCTTACCGGGTGAAGGACCAAATTTCGATGACCGACCTCAATTTTCGCTGTGATTATGTGATGCACAACGAAATGGATGTGGTGGCTCATCAGCTCCAGCGGAACGGAATCAAGCTCATTAATGGATTAGGGAAATTTGTTGATCCGCACACGCTGATGGTGCAAACGTCTGATGGAGATCAAAAAGTTTCGGCCGCCAAAATCGTCATTGCTGTCGGGACTTCTCCCACCCAGCGGAAAGATATTCCATTTAAAGAAAACGTCATTTTTACCAGTGATGGCCTATTGCAAATGACAAATATCCCGCGGTCACTGGCTGTGATTGGAGGCGGTGTTATCGGTATCGAGTATGCCAGCATCTTTGCTGCATTAGGGGTGCGTGTCACAGTGGTAGATATGCGGGCTAACTTACTTGGCTTTGTAGACGATGAGATTGTGGGAGCACTTATCTATCATCTGCGACAAAATCGAGTCACCTTCCGCTTAGGCGAAAAGGTCACAAAAATGGAGCTGGATGAAGAGGACAATGTCGTTACAACTCTGGAAAGTGGCAAGATGATTACCACAGAAAAAGCGCTGTATGCGGTCGGCCGGACCGGTGCCACAGCCAGTCTAAACCTAAAGGCGGCCGGACTGTCAGCCGACAACCGCGGCCGACTAAAGGTCAACGAACATTACCAGACAGAGGTGCCACACATTTATGCGGTTGGGGACGTGATTGGCTTCCCAAGCTTGGCTTCAACCTCGATGGAGCAAGGCCGTTTGGCCACCTGCCATGCATTCGACATACCAACCAGCTCGATCCACGGGTTATTCCCATACGGCATTTACGCCATACCAGAAATTTCGACAGTTGGTAAAACTGAGGCAGAGCTCACAGAGGCCGGAATCCCATATGAAATCGGCAAAGCCCACTACAGAGAAATTTCTCGTGGTCAGATTATTGGGGACCAAATCGGGATGTTGAAGATCATTTTCCACCTCGATACCCATGAAGTGATGGGGGTTCACATCATTGGAGAAGGGGCGAGTGAGTTAATTCACATCGGCCAAGCGGTGATTGCGTTTAAAGGCAAGCTGGAATACTTCATCAACACGGTTTTTAACTACCCTACTCTGGCCGAGGCCTATAAAGTTGCCGCACTTGATGGGTACAATCGGGCTCACCATTAGGTACAAGATCTACTTAGCTCTCTCGATTTTGAAACAGCCACTGGCCACCGGCGTTAATCATCACGATACACAAAACCATCATCGAGCCGCGTGACAAAATCGATGCCATACTGGCGGAGTTGGTAAACACGTCTGAGATCACATTGGCGGCGCCTGCGGCCCCCAGCACAGCAATCACAATCGCGATAATCGTCATCAACCGCGTTCTTTCAGAATTGCGCGCAATCCATCCCAAGATAGCGATGGGAACCCCGAAAAAGAGCGGGATTAAAGCGGTGATGCTTGTGGTAGCGGTCAAAATTCGGCCCAACAAACCAACAATAATTAATAAAACTCCCACAACAATCATCGTGGTTGAAACGTTATCCTTCATTCTGTCTCCTTCATTGCAAAATGGGAAATAGGCTTAAGCATCTTTTTCGCTGTCTTTGAGCTTTTGAATCTCGTCGGCCGCTTTGTCCGGCGTTTTTTCATAGGTTCCACCACCCAGTTCCAATAGCTGATTCACCCGCATTTCAAGCGTATTGAACATCTCTTTATCGGCCGCCAGCTCTCTCTCAAACTGGAGCAGTGCATATGACCCTGAAATAGCCAGATTATGAAACTCGCGCATGTTAGTAATTTGTGCCAGACCGGGATTGGCATCAACCCATTTTTGGACCAATGTGTTTTCATTCGGCCGCCCATACACTTTTAGCTCTTTTGAATCCATTTTTCGCACAAAGGTTGTAATCTGCCGATATCCGAGCCTCAGCCGCTCGTCATGCAGTTGCCCGTTTAAGACTCTACGATTCGAAATATCTGATTTACGCAGTGTCGTTTCAAGAGGTTTTAGACCGTAAGCAATCAACATGTCTGGGAATGTTTGATGTGCAAAGTTGACCATAATGGCTGTCTCTCCCAAATTCCCATCGTTATCAAACACCCATGACCGGCCGTTAGTGTGCTCCCGCTCAACAATGTGGCTCACATCCCACCTGTCGGTCTGAACACCGGCCGAATTTTTGAGCAGGTTTTGTTGCAAAGTCTCATCGCTCCGCAAATACAAAGACCCTTGCTCGGCCGTGAGCACTTTCAGATCAACCTCACGCAAATCATCCCCCTCTACTTTTGAGAACCACAAAAGGAAGATACCATAGGGTACCAAGAACAAGAACATGCCGATTACACCGATTACCAGCCATCCATTGCCCAAACCGGCCACGTTGTTATCAGCCAAAATTCCGATAATGATGGCCCCCACAACGATGGCACCAATTCCGATGTAGCCACCATATCCGCCATCCTGATTTTGCTGATCATTTGGCCCCCAAGGTGGCTCAATAACTCTTCTGCCAAATCTTCCGAATCTTCTCATAGCTTTAGCGTGATGGTAAATGCCTCACCAAACACGAATTGTTGAAATGTAATTGCACTCAGTTAAAACATTGTCCACAGAAACCGTCCGTATTACAAGGATCAAAACGAACACCAGTCCCCAAGGCTAGGAATTTTGGGTCCAACCGAAATAATAAAAAACACAAGTATCAACTCAGGAGAAGCAATGTCAACCACCCCTTTAACCGTCAGCGAAATTTTTGATTTAGCCAAGCAATGTTTGTTGAACAACGGCTGTAACGTAGACAATGCGGAAGCGGCCGCCCGCACCATTAGCACGGCCGAGCGTGATGGCTCTGAGTCACACGGACTGTTTAGATTGCCCGGTTACATCAAGTCATTGCGGAGCGGCAAAGTCAACGGCCACGCAGTGCCTAAACCTGAGCCGCTTACCCCGGCCGCCATTCGGCTAGATGGAGACAATGGCTTTGCTCCGCTCGCCATCGAAGTGGGAACACCCTTGCTGGCAGAAGCGGCCGAGCAGTTGGGAGTCGCCGTGCTTACCATTCGCAACAGCTTCCATTTTGCCGCCCTTTGGCCAGAGGTTGAAGCACTGGCCGCAAAAGGCTTGGTTGGCTTAGCTTGCACCGTTCACACCCCAATGGTCGCCCCGTTTGGCGCCAAAAAAGCTTTTTTCAGCACCAACCCGATTTCGTTTGCGTATCCTCGGCCAAACAAAAACCCGTATGTGTTTGACATGGCAACAGCAGCCAAAGCCCGCGGTGACATCGGGGTAGCGGCTCGGGACGGGCATGAACTGCCTCTGGGTATTGGGCTCGACTCTGACGGGAACCCAACAACCGATGCCAAAAAGATTCACCAAGGGGGGGTAATTTTGCCGTTTGGCGGCTACAAAGGGTCAGCGATTGCGACGATGATCGAATTGCTAGCGGCCGGTTTGGTAGGAGACTATTTTAGCTATGAGGCGGCCGAGGCGGATAACAAAGACGGTGGTCCAGCGCGAGGTGGTGAATTTATTATGGCCCTCTCCCCAAAGATTTTGGCCGGTACAGATTGGGGCGATCACAGTGAAGCGTTTTTGACCAAACTTGAGCAAATGGAAGGGATACGCATGCCGGGGCAACGTCGTTTTGAAAACCGACTATCGCAGGCTCCAAGGCAAATTAATAGTGAGTTAGTAGAAACAATTAGAGAGTTAACGGCCGGATAACAGACGGCTCAATCGACCGGTTTCAGGCGAAACCACATTAATCCCAACAGGCAAAATGCCGCAATCCCGCCAAGCAGAAAGACCCAGTTGGGCCCAATCCCTTCAAAAATAGCACCACCAACTAGGGGGCCTACAACCGAGCCCAGTGCCGTAAAGGCTGCGGCCGTTCCCAGCACTTCGCCGATCTTTGATGGGTCGGCCCGTTTGGTTAGCAAACTGCTGATATTTGGGTTCAGCATGCCTATGCCAACAGGCACCAAGAGCATGGTAAACAGCATGTAGGTCAATGCGCCGTTCCCTTGCTCAGCCCCCTCGGCCGGTAAAAGCTTTAACTGTTCGTCTAAGGTGTCTTGCGGAGTATTAGCAGATCCCTGCTGTAGCTCAGCCACCAAAGCATCGCGCGAATACCATGTGACAGGCTGAGACGGGGTAAATCCGGTTAGCACAAAGCCCAACCCAAATAAAAACAGCCCCGTGAAAACGAGTTTTTGTTCCCCAAAGCGTTTGTTCAGCGGGCCGGCCAGTCCCCCCTGCATGATGGCCGAGATAATTCCAAAGACGCTGAAAAAGATAACGTTACCCAAGCTGTTAAGCCCCAGTTTGGTTAAGGTAAATGGGGCAAATGTCAGCTGAAAAGAACCAAAAATCACTTGATTTAGAAAGACAAATAAAAAGATGATCCCCAAGGCTGGGTGAAGCATATAGTCTTTCATCCGGCCGAAGTTCAAGCCGCGCTCTGCCGTTTCCGCTTTGCCACGTTTTTCGGGGGGATGGGTTTCTTCAAGCACAAACGTTGTGAGAATCACGCTGACAAATGCAAAGCAAGCGGCTAAAAACGCAGGAGCGCTGTAATTATTGCCGCTAATCCATAAGGCAAGCCCACTCAACGCGGGGCCGATGACAAAACCAATCCCAAATGTTGCACCGATCAAACCGAGGCCGCGTGCCCGATTTTCTTCGTCGGTGCTGTCTGTGATTACTGATTGGGCCGTTGAGAGATTGGCACCGGTAATCCCGTCGAGAATGCGGGACAAGAAGACGATCCACAGCGCATTTGAAAAGCCCAGAATGATTAGGCTGATAAACGTCCCCATTTGAGCCGTGGCTAAAACCGGCTTCCGGCCGACTCTGTCTGACAAGCCCCCCAAAATAGGGGCAAAAATGAACTGCATGGCCGGATAGGCTGAACCCAGAAGCCCAATCGTAAAGGCATCCGCCCCAAATGCAATGGCGTAATATGGTAGAACCGGGATCAAAATAGTTAGCCCCAACACGTCTACCAGTACGACAACAAGCACGGGAACAAGCTTTTTAAAATCGAGTGAGTTTTCTTCTTTTGCTTCGGCCAAGTGGCTGTTTCCTTTACGAAATAATAAGAGATGGAATTAAAACCTGATTGAGTTGATTCACCAATCTTCAATACTAAAAATCTAACAGAGCAAAGCGCGGATCACACCATACTTTTGCACATTTTCACTACATTTTTGATCTTCATTCTCCTTGCTCGAATCGTCACAATCATTCTGTGTGACATGACTTTTGACTAAAAAGGAGAATTTAAATGGTCCGAAACAAATTTGTACTAATCAGCCTGCTAGCCTTTGCTTTTGTGCTAGCGGCTTGCGGTGGCTCGGCCGAACCCGTGCCTGAAACAGATGGTGAAACATCTAGCAATACAGAACCAACTGAAGTCGTTATTGTGGTTGAAGAAGCAACGGAACCTGTTGTTGAAGAACCAGAGCCGGAAGCGGTTCGTGTGGAAGGCATCCCAGTGCCAACAACATCAGACTACCCATCAGGCGCAGAGATAATGGTGTATGACTTTGGCGATATGGTGCTCCACGCGTTTGTGAACCCGCCTCAGGGTGCAGGCAACGGCACCTATGTGATTGAAAGCGCCAACACGCTCGTCTTAATCGATGCTCACTTTGCAGAAGAGTCATCTCGGGCATTCAGAGAGTATGTAGACGCCATCGGTAAACCGATTGACCGGATTTATGCGACTCATGAGCACCCAGATCACATCAATGGATTAGGGAATGCATTTGCTGACATCGAAAGCTATGCCTCGGCCGAAGTTGTTGAACTTGCTGCTCAAGCGGGCATCACAATCGACAATGTTGTGGGTGAAGGGAGCGAGACGATTGACGGCATTAACTACGAATATCAGATTTTCAAAGATGCTGAATCGGAAGAAGCGCTTGTGATTAAATTCCCCGATTACGCCGTCATGGCAACGGGTGACCTGATCTACAACAACTACCACATGGTCATGAATCCAAACATTCCAAACTGGATTGATCAATTGGCTCAGCTTGAAGCGATGACAGAGTATGAACTGCTTTTATCAGGGCATGGGGCTCCGGCCGACCGAAGCGTTTACGCTGAATCAACCGATTATCTTGAAACTGCTTGGGAAATCTATAATGAGATCGATGACCCAGACGCGTTTCAGGCCGCTTTGGTTGAAGCATACCCTGATTATCAAGCGCCATTCTTTTTAGGATTGGCGGCACAGCGACTCTACCCAAAACCGTAAAGTGAATCGGCTGTCTCCATCAATCAAGATGGCCGAGCGGTAAAACGGATAAACATTCGGCAACCCCAGAGGTCAAGAATGACTCAGAAGGCGACTCATCACTAAAAATGAGTCGCCTTTATTCTTGATTCAGAGCCGCCATCACCGGCCAATCGTAGAGCCCGATGCGGCCGACAAACTCATAGTTTCCATCCCCCGTCGGCCGATAGACAAACGAATCCCCTTCCTCAAACGTATCATCCAAATCGCGCCAGTTGCGCAACGTACCGATGTGGGCCACCACAATTGTGTTGGTGCCAGACTCAGGTTCAGTTGCCAAAACCTCTCCAAGCGTTTCTCTCAGCTCAGTACGTGACACAACAAACGGAACATCAAACGCTAAAATGGCGGTTTCAAGCGTTCGGCAGTATTGGGTGCTGGTGATTTTGCTGATGGGTAGCTCCAGCTGATCATACGCGTTGCGAATCATAAGGGCTTCATCCCGGCCGCGTTCGCTCAAAATCCGCTGTGTCTCACAACTCCCCAAGCTGACATCTGTATCCCCCCGACTGCGATCGGTGTGGGTGTGGCGCACATAAATCACATAGCCGCCCTCATAGAGCTTGTTGAGCAGTGACTCAAGCTCGGCCGGATCAGAAAGCTCAAAATTGTCTGGCTGACATTCGGCCGCTATTCCGGCCGTGATGACATTGACCCATTTATTGAGATCAAGCAACGCATCGTTTTGAGCGTTAAACTCCGCAAACGCCTGTTCAATTAAAAATTGCTGGCCGGTAACACTGCACAATTCTTCTGGCGGAAGTTCCTCAGCAACAGGTGCCGGTGTATTTGTTGGCTCTGGGTCAACTTCAACACCAACTTCTTGAATGGCGTCAGGAATTGGATCGGGCGGCGTGGCACATGCAAAAAGTAGGCCAAGGCTTAACAAAACAACTAATCTTTTTATGAGCATTGGTTTCTCTCTATCCATCACAAATTTTCTCCCCCACAGATGCTGTGGTAAGTTGGAGTTATACTTCAAGCTACTAAACCGATGATATTTGACTGTGCAAATTCCATACTTTTGCACATCATTTCTATAGTTTTACTATTTTTTGCACAGGTCGCTTTTGATACTCTAACTTTATGCAAGACGATAAAGACGTATTTTCAGAAATCCCTGTTATCCCGCACGCTCAAGAGTTGGTCACGATCAAAGCCTACATTGGCCAAGGGACCAGTCAATTTTGCTGTGTAGACCACCCCTTTCATCGGCACGCCTTCTACGAAATCGCTTGGGTCAGTCATGGGGCATCTTCATACTATGTCGACTTTAAAAGCTACGACGTCCCGCCGGGCTCACTCGTTTTTATCTCGCCCGGGCAAGTCCACCAGTGGCATGAGATCCAAGAAAAATCCCAGCTTACGGTAATTGGATTTGTGCCCGAGCTTTTTGCGATGGATATCACCGATGTGCAAAAGACGCTGATTAATTTGCCGTTTTTTGTGGAAGATGCTTCCCCCGTTTACACCGTTCCCCAATCGCTTACCCCGATATTCGACCAGCATTTCAAAACGGCCGTTGCTCGTGCCTATGTCGATCCGTCCCAAGCGGAAACGCTCATTCGTGCTTATCTAAACCTGATTTTGACCGAAGCTCAAAATACACTTGCAAACAACCCAACTCCCAAAGTAACTGATCAGCCTGCCCCAATTCGACTAACCCGTCGCTTTCGACTGTCTGTTGAAAAAAACTATTTGCAACGGATTCAGGTTCAGGATTATGCGGATCAATTGGGAGTCTCCACAAACCATCTTGTTGAAACGGTGCGTCAAACGGCCGGGCAAACGCCTAAACGGATCATTCAAGACAGATTGTTGCTTGAGGCCAAAAGATTGTTGGCTTACTCAACACTTTCAGCCGCCGAAATTGGAATCGAGCTCTCATTCCCCAACTCGTCGCAGTTCGGCCGCTGGTTCCGCACAAACGAAGGGATGGCTCCAGGGCAGTTTAGGCAACAGGTTTTGCAATAACATATATCCCGTTTACTGAGTTTGCCGCCATTTTAGCGGCCGAACCAGCGCAAGGTCAGCTGATCATACACCCCATTTTCTTGCACCCTTAGCAGAGCCTGATTAATCTCTTCTGTGCGGGAACTCCCTTGAGGCAACACAATCCCATAATTCTCATTTTGAAAGATGTTGGGAACCAGCTGAACGTCCCCTGCAATTGCTAGGTTGGAAAAATACTGCAGCACGGGTGCATCATACACCAGCGCATCGGCTGACCCATTTTGTAATGCCTCAAGCCCCGCCTGAACATCAACAACGGTTGAATGGGAAATCCCACGCTCGGTCAGGTATGCGGCCGATGTGGTACCGGGAAGCGTGATCACTTCGTGGTTGCGCAAATCTTGCGGCCCGGCAATGCCGGATTCAAGTCGGCCAACGGTCAGGCTACTTGTAACGGTCGCCGTAAAGTACGAGACCAAGAATAGGCTCATCAGCATCCAGACCACCGCCAACAGTCGGCCGCGACTGTCTTTAAGGACCGTGTCCCCGTATCCCACCGTCGAGGCAGTAACAATGGTCCAATAAAAAGCTCCCCAAATTCCACGCAGGTAACTCCCTTGAAAATCAGGATTTTCATCTCGCTCCAGCAGCCAGGCGACATGCGCCACCAGTAATAGCGTGGCTAATGTTGCAATCAAAAATCGAACCAGATTCGGAGTGAAAATAGATCTAAACGCCGCCAAAGCCCCTTGGTCAACATCTGCCGCCGTCATGATTTGCAATCCAGCCGCAAAAAATGGGAGCGAAAAATCGACGACTTCTTCGCGGGAAGCCCGAATGCTCGTTGCTCCAATCCCCAAGTCAACGTCTCCCGCCTGAACAGCCTCGAGCAGTGCAGATACATTTTCTAGCTCAACAAACTCGTATTCAATCCCAGCTTCATTGGCGATTGCGTCCCACAAGTCAACGCTAAATCCACTTGGCACAGGCCCATCTAAAAATACAAACGGCTCGACAGGATTGATGCCAACCCTAAGCACCCCATCACTTTGAGCCTGCGCAGTAGCCCCAAAGGCCAAGCCAACCAGCACGGCAACAAACAGACACACAAAAACTTTAGTTTTTCGTAGTGTTTCCCACATTTTCCCTTCTCCACACACCTAAATTTGACATGTAGTCTACCAACAAGCTTGACTCAATCAACCCACTCAAACGGCTTTGTGAGCTTTAAGCGTCGCTCGGCCGGTTTGTACCACCCCGTTGGGGCATAAAGATCACTGTGTAAGTAACACTCAACCAGCACTTCATCGCTTCCCTCTTCAAACGTCAAGCGGCGGCTCATCGGCACAACGGTTCGTTTTACGTGCCAGCGGGTCAACGCCCCAACGTTTAAAAACCAAGTTCCCCATTTCTGTTCGATGTGGGATCGGCCGCCGTACGTATCGTCTGGATTGGTATGGGTGTGACCACCGAGCCACAGGGCTGTTGCGGCCGGGTTTTCAGCCAAATACCCTTCAAACGATCCAGAGTCCTCTTGACCACCAACCCAGTACAAATACGAAGCACCGTGCGGCGTCCCTTCTGGATAATAGCCGTGGTAGTGAGTGCGCCAATTCCCATTTTCATCTTTGCGCATTCCTTCCCAGTCTCCCGAAGCAACGGTTGTGTTTTTAAGCATGTAGTGATGGGCTGACACAATGATGTCGTTGGGATGGCTCGCCACCATATCCTTCCACCACTCAAAGGTTTCTGCACTTACCACACCGCCCGGATTACCCCCTAGCGTTCCCCGGCCGATCGTTTGACTTGGCTCATTCCGATCGCTCATCATTAAAAACAGCAGGTTGCCAACACGGAATGAATATCGCTCCCACGTGCCCGTGATTTCATAAGGCCGCTGTGATTGATCAACTTTTGAAAACTGCGCAAACTGCCCAAGCGGATCAACCCATTTCTGCCACCACCAAGCATCTGGCTCGTCTAAACCGCTCCGGTCATGGTTGCCACAAATGCTGTAAATCGATTCTCGTTTGTGTTGTTGTAAGGCTCCCAGCTGTCGAACAACTTCTGCCCCTTCTTCATCGTCAGGCACATCGTGTCCACCAGACATATCCCCAATGTCGATGGCAAAGTCCCATTCAAACGGAGGTCCGTTCTCCGAGCCTTGTTCTGATTGGGTGATCGCATCTGCCAAGCTGGTCCGGCCGTGTTTGATGTCAGTGCCGACATGGGCATCGCCAAACGCCCAAATCCTCAGTTTCCCATCTTTCATGTTAATGCCCTGTCAAAGATTAAAACTAAAATCCACGCGCTTGCCAAGCGGAGTAAAGCACAACTGATCCAGCCACGGCCGCATTGAGCGATTCAACGTGTCCGCGCTGTGGAATCTCGAGCACAATGTCGCAGCTATCTCGCACCAAGCGACGCATCCCCTCACCTTCATGCCCTACGATGATGGCCAACGGCCTGTCCAGATCAATGCTACCCAGCTTTTGCGCATCCTCTCCAAAATCAAGACCGGCTACCCAAACATCGGCCGCTTTAAGCGTGTCGAGCGCTTTTACTAAGTTAGTCACTTTGGCAATGCGCAGATGTTCGGCCGCCCCCTGCGAATGTTGCACAATTACCGGCGTGATCTCCGGTGCACGACGATCCTGCAAAACAACACCGTGTACCCCCACAATTTCGGCCGTGCGCAACAGTGTCCCAACATTATAAGTCCCCTGCACAAGGTCCATCACCAAAATCAGCGGCTTTTCACCGATGGCTTGTGCATGCTCTAAAATATCTTCAACTTCACAATAGGGGTAATCCCCGATCCCCAGCACAACCCCCTGATGATCTCCGGCTCCAGCCAAGTTGCCCAAACGATTCTTATCGACACGCTCCACATTAACACTGGCTTGCCGAGCCGCATGCAACAGCGGCTTCGCCTGCTTGTCAGACATATCGGCCGCCAAATAGAGCGTTTTAAATTTTCGTCGATTGGCCCGTAAAGACTCCAGAACCGTGTTGCGTCTCGTTAAAACACCACCCACTGGCGGCTTCTTTTTATCTTTACGCTTCTCCCCTTTTGGCTTTTGACTAGGCTGTTTTTGGCCGGGTTTTTGATTACCACGATCGCTTTTCCCTTTACCCCTCTTCTCTTGAGCCTTTCCCTTTTTTTGTCTCAACCCATTCTCTCTTTGATAAAGGCCTCACGGCTGGCCGCCAGCATAAATCGGTTGGTCTTTTTCTGATTCCCAATCGTGTCAGTTGTGGTTGGGCCGTAATTATGGCCGGGATAAATCACCGTGGAGTCAGGTAGCTTCATGAGTACGCCATGGATCGAGTCATACATCGCATTCACATCGCTCTGGGGCAGATCACAACGGCCGCACCCATCAACAAACAACGTGTCACCCACAATCATATGATCTCCGTGTTTGAAGCACACACCACCGGGAGAATGGCCCGGGGTATGGAAAACCTCAAACGTCAATTCACCCAACTCCATCTCATCTTCGATATCGCTAGTAGGATAGTTTGGATTAAATGAGTCAAGCGTATTAGGGGAAGCCCAGATTTCAATGGTAGGATATTCCTCAATTACCGCTTCAACCCCTTCCACATGATCACCGTGAGCATGGGTGAGCCATATTCCGACCAAGTTATATCCGTTTTCATCGATAACATTGAGCAACGCAGGTACATCCCACGCTGGATCAATAATCACAGCGTCTTTTGTTGCATCATCTGCCAAAACACAGATCAAGTTGTCGTACGCGCCAAGCGCCAATTGGTGTATTTTTAGTCCCATATTGCGAGAGGTGGGTGGCGAGTGGCGGGTTGTGGACGGGCAAAAACCCGCCACTTGCTACTCGCAGACCCGCTAAATATTAATCATCTTTTCGCCGTGGTAATACTCTTCCCGTAACGCCAGAACCCGCTCATCTTTCAAATATTCGTTGAGCGGCAGGCTACGGTCAATCACACCGCCGGGGGCGATTTCAACGATGCGGTTCGCAATCGTATCAATAAACTGGAAGTCGTGCGAGGTAAAGAGCAGTGCTCCTTCAAACGAGATCAAGCCATCGTTCAAAGCGGTGATCGCTTCAAGATCAAGGTGATTGGTCGGTTCGTCCATCACCAATGCGTTGGCACCTGACAACATCATCCGGCTGAGCATACAGCGCACTTTTTCCCCTCCGGAAAGTACTGTGGCTGATTTAAACACTTCATCGCCCGAGAACAGCATCCGGCCGAGGAATCCTCGAATGTAGCTCTCGCTGTCATCGTCTGAATACTGACGTAGCCATTCAACCAAGTTGATGTCGTCGCTAAACCATTCACTATTTTCTTTTGGAAAGCTAGATGGGGTGATGGTGGTTCCCCACATGAATTTACCGCTGTCTGCTTCACGTTGACCGGACAAAATTTCAAACAGAGTTGTTTTGACTAAGTCGTTTGGTCCGATAAAGGCGATTTTGTCACCTTGATTTACATTGAGCCTAAAATCTTTGAGCAAGTGTTCACCATCAACCGTCGCATTTAAATCTTCAATCTCAAGGATCATTTTGCCTGCGGGGCGTTCCGGCCGAAAATCGACATAGGGGAAGCGGCGGCTTGAGGCGGGTAGCTCATCAATTTTGATCTTATCGATCATATTTTTACGGGCGGTGGCTTGCTTTGATTTAGATGCGTTGGCACTAAAACGGCGGATAAAGTTTTCAAGCTCTTTAATCCGATCATCCGCGCGCAGTTTTGCGTTTTTGCGCTGTTGTTGGGCCAACTGACTGGCTTGATACCAGAAATCGTAGTTCCCCACGTACATTCTAATCTGCCCAAAGTCGATATCGACAATGTGGGTAGACACGTTATTCAAAAAGTAACGGTCATGCGATACGACGATAACGGTGTTGGGAAAGTTGATCAAAAACTCTTCAAGCCAGCGAATGGTGCCCAAATCTAATTGGTTGGTAGGCTCGTCCAATAGCAGGATATCTGGGCTACCAAACAGCGCTTGCGCCAAAAGCACCCGCACTTTTTGTCCCGCTTCCATATCCCGCATCAGGGTCAGATGGAACTCTTCGGGGATACCGAGGTTGGCCAACATCACGGCCGCATCTGATTCTGCTTCGTAACCGTTCATGTCAGCCATCTTTTCTTCAAGCTCGGCCGAGCGCAACCCGTCTTCTTCAGAAAAGTCCGGTTTGCTGTACAGGGCTTCCCGCTCTTTGATCACTTCAAACAGCTCTTCGTGCCCCATCATCACCGTATCAAGCACAGAATGCTCGTCATACGCAAACTGATCCTGACGGAGCATGGCCAAACGTTCCCCTTTCCCCATGCTCACGGTTCCACTGGTCGATTCAAGCTCGCCAGCTAACACTTTTAGAAAGGTTGATTTTCCAGCCCCATTTGCCCCGATTACCCCATAGCAGTTGCCGGGTAAAAATTTTAGATTGACATCTTTGAAGAGGGTCCGCTCTCCAAAAGAAACATTTAATTCACTAACAGATAACATGTTTAGTTTTCAGCCTTCAGTTATCAGTTTTTAGCTTGTTTCTGCATGAACGAGCTACACAGATACTGAAACTTATCTTACAGGCTAAAAGGCCTGTAGCAATAAAACAGTAAAGCGGGATGGTATCCCGCGCCACAAAATTTGATTTTTTAAACTATAGATTGCGTAGGGAGCCCTGAGGAACGGAACTTACAGAAGCATCTTAAGAAATTTATCGTTCCTCCCCAGCCAAAGAAAAATATTTCTCTTTGGCCTTATTCTAACCGGAACGGCTGAATTCTGGAACAGGAAATATCTTTTTCTTGTAGGTAAATTTTATTTTATTACGGCTCATTCTCTCGATTCATACTGATGATGACAATCGATCCGATGATTTCAATCGCTCCGCCAATAAAGCCGCCCCATGCAAACGGAGCATTGAAAGCCAAGCAAAGCCCTCCGGCCACAGCCAGTAACCCACCCACAATCCAGTAAATGCGCATGCCGTAAATCGTTTGAAATGTCAGATACCGGCTGCCGATGATTAACAGCATAATCGGAAAGAAAAATGATGGCTCGATGTTCACCATCACATACGCGATAAAAAGCCCGATAAACAAAAGAAAGGTGCCTTCTAAGGCTAAAAATGAAAGCGGATTCCCTTGCTCATGGGCCCCTGCCCGGCCGAGCAGTTTGGAAACCTGCTGACTGGCCGGCACAATCAGCATCCCACCAAAAAATAGAGTCAAAACGGCCGCTTGCACACCCACGAACCATCCAACCAACCCAGCAATCAGCCACACAATTCCAGACACAAGCATGCCCGGCCCACCGCCAACGTAGGCATCCCTCATATTTTTTTGCGCATCAACAAAGTTCATTTTCTCTTCCTGATGCATAGGCTTTTTCAGTAATAAGTAAGTCAGTAACCAGTGAATCAGTGGCTGGTCAACACCGACCTACTGAAGCCCATTGACTAACCTATTGTCAGTGTCCAACCAAAGCGGTCAGGGATACGGCCGAACTGAATGCCGGTGAGCTCGTCGTACAAATGACGAGTGACTGAGCCAACTTCGTTGTTGTTCACAATCACATCTTCACCCTTGTAACCCATTTTGCCGATTGGTGCGATCACGGCCGCAGTCCCACAGGCAAAAGCCTCGGTACATGCACCAGATTTTATATCAGCCAGCAACTCATCAATATCAATCATGCGCTCTTCTGTTTCGTAACCTAGGTCTTTGGCCAAAATCAGCAGAGAATCACGCGTGACGCCGGGCAAAATCGTGCCGGTTAAAGGAGAAGTGACCAGCTTGTTTCCATACACAAAGCAGATGTTCATCCCACCCATCTCTTCCACGTAACGTCGCTCAATCGCATCGAGCCAAACAACTTGTTTATAGCCAGCTTTGATCGCTTTATCGGTTGCATGCAGGCTGGCCGCATAGTTGCCGCCGGTTTTAGCTTCGCCCACGCCGCCACGAACGGCCCGCACATACTCATCTTCAACAAAAACAGAGATTGGAGCAAAGCCGTTGGCAAAGTAAGGGTCAACCGGGCTGAGCAGGATAAAAAAGAGTGCTTCGTTTCCGTTAAGCGATCCGATTGTTTCTTCGCTACACACAAGCGTCGGCCGGATATAGAGCGATGAGTCTGGCTGGCTAGGAACCCACTCATGGTCCAGCTCAATCAGCTTCACAATTGCCTCTAAATGTTCCTCTTCATCCATCTGCGGTAGCTCCATCCGTTTGGCCGAGCGATTGAACCGTTTGATATTTTGATCGATCCGAAACAGATTGATCTTCCCATCCGGCCGACGATACGCTTTGGTCCCCTCAAAAATTTCTTGAGCATAATGAAAAACCGACATCGATAGGCTCATAGAAATGGGGCCATACGGTTGGATTTGAGCATCCTCCCAGCCGCCTTCGCCAGAATACTGACGGGTGAGCATATGGTTGCTAAATGTGCGGCCGAAACCAAATTTGCCGTCTGGCAAGCTACGAGCTTGTGCTTCATCAATTTTATTTAATTCAATTTTCATCCTAACAAATCTCCAAATGTTTCGTTTGGTGCTCTATTTTGCTCAAAGGGTCAATCTGAAACAGAATCAATGACAAAGGATTTTGCAAAACAATTCAACCCATATCAAGTCTAGCGATTTTTGACATTAATCAAGAAACTCATATAGCTCGCCAACTGTAGACACAAAAAAAGCGGGGCGATATTTCTATCACCCCGCTTTTAATCAGTTTCAGTCTTCTTGGACTATTGTGAGCCAACAATCTCAACTAATTCAACTTCGAAAATAAGTGTCGCGTTGGGCGGGATGGTTGGAGGGCTACCCTGTGCACCATATGCCAATGCAGATGGAATGGTTAGGATCGCTTTTTCACCCACAGTCATCTCAGCAATTCCAATTTCCCAGCCGGGGATCACAAAGCCTTGACCCAATGGGAATTCAATCGGTTCACCCCGATCAATCGAGCTATCAAATACGGTTCCATCTTCAAGCGTACCTGTGTAGTGAACGCGTACGGTATCCCCTTCTTGAGGTTGTGCGCCGTCCCCTTCTTCAAGAACTTCACGTTCAACATCTAAAATATTCAAGATTTCAATCTCGAAGTGGAGATCAGCGTTGGGTGGAATTGAAGGAGGAGCACCTTGCTCACCAAAAGCGTCTTCGGCCGGTACATCAACCGAAATCAGGTCGCCTACTTTTTTGCCCTCAAAGATGGGATCCCAGCCGGGGAAGAAAATCCCTTCACCGTATGGGAAAACAATTGGTTGGCCAACTTCATTCGTGTCAACAAATACGTCGCCGGTATCAACTAAGGAGCCTACCATAGCAATTTCAAGAAAATCCCCATCTTGAATCAAGCCATCGCTAGACATGCTATCACCACCGCTACTATCTGCAGGTGGTCCACCCGGAGGAGGTCCGCAAGCCGCAAGGAAAGCGGCAAATACGACAAATAAAATACTCAGTTTAAATTTCACAATTATCTCCTGATCCATGACAATGGATTTGGTAATTTAATTAAGATGTTGTCAGACCAAGAGGTCACTATGCTTTCAAGGTCGCTATGCATCCAAGATCTTGAAAATACATCTTTGCATTATAAAGTTTAGGTTGAAAAGGGAGGAAGGCTTACACAGCAATTTGCTTAGGAACGTGACTTAAATAACTGTTCCAACTAAATCGCAGTTCCTGCCAAACTGAAGTTTAAATCACTAGAAATCAATTTACAGATGGGACAGTTTTTTAAACTTCAGTCCTTAAGCAATCGAATGTAGAGGAGTATAACAGGCCAAATGAAGTTTGTCAGAGGTTATTAGGAAAATTATGTAGGTAAAAAAGGTGAGATTCAAAGAGTGAGTAAGGCCTATTCTGAAAATTAATTAGGATGAATCATTGCAAATTTTCAGAATAGGCTCGAGGCGTTTTCGGTTTGATTATTTTTATTTTTCCGAAAACGCCCAATTGCACAAGATTCACTCTTTGATCTACCAGCTCCGGCAAAGATTACGGCTCTATCGGTTCTTCGGCTAGGCGGACAACGCACAACACATAATCCGCTTCCGTTTCTTCAGAACTACACCGTGGGTCTTTGCTCCACCCGAGGCTACTTAACGTTGGTGCTTCTTCATTTCGATTAAAATTCCCGAATTCGGCCGTCGGTAACGGCGTCATTGTAGGTGTCGGGGTCATTGTTGGCT
>JAHDGV010000005.1:40425-44720 GCA_020631655.1 Chloroflexota bacterium
CCGAATTCGGCCGTCGGTAACGGCGTCATTGTAGGTGTCGGGGTCATTGTTGGCTCTGCCTCAAATGAGATAGCTCCCGTACTTCTCGTTGGTTCAGCTTCAAACGTAATGGCGCCGGTACTTCTGGTCGCATCAGGATCATCTGGATCTAAAGTTGGGACTTCTTGCTCAAACGTCGTCCAGTCAGACAGCACCGTTGATGTGGCCGGAGGCGTTGGGCTAGCAACGACTAATCCTGATAAATCTAGTGTGGCCGTTGGGGTTGGTTGTTCTAATTCACCAATTAAACTGGTGGCAACCCGGGCACCAAATGCACTAAGACGATAAACGATAAATGCCAGAACAATAGTTGCAACACCAATCATGGCCAAGCGAAGAATGCGTAGCTGCCTTTCTCGCCCCTCTTGGTTTCGATGACTGTGTTGATCAAAGATACTTGATCCATCATCTGTCCCGTAGTTTCTAAATTCTGGTTTCTTTTCGTCCATAAGCTTGATTAACGGAAATGGTGCTTCAATTAGTGTGTCTTAAATTTAGGAAATTCCGAGATTCATAAATCTAAAAATAGGCTACATCTTATTTTAATTAGGCAACAATGAATCGGTGCTCAAAAATGTGAGGAATATTTCCTATCTACTCTAGACGAAGTGTAGGATTTTTGGCTTAACAATTAACTTGCTTTTGCTCTGTACCAGTAGTTATAGAGGATTTTAAACTCACTTTTTACGTAGATTCGCTGTGCAGACTCGTTTTTTGCTAACACCTGTAAAAATCCGACTTGTGCTCCTTCCGTTTTTCCCCATGCAAGCAATGACTGCACAACGGCCGTCCCTAAGCCCCGTCTCCGAAAATTCTCCCCAGTTACAATATCAAACAGCCCAATGGCTCCCCCATCACAAACGCCCAACCCACAGGCGGCTGGCTCCTGATCAATATTGAGCACCATGGGGCAGATTGTGCCAGGAATCTGCTCTAAAATCGCCTGATGCCGCCGTCGTTTTTCTACGCCAAGTTTTGACTTTTCTAGCTCATGAAATACGGCCAGCCACTCAGCTAGACCCACTATCTGGCAACGTCCATCAATTTCGAAGCTTGGGTTGATCTCGGCCGACATCACATGAGTTAGGTCAAGTTTTTCATACCCATTAGCTTCTAAATTTGAATCAAAAATTTTAGGGTCAGTAAAGCTCAACAAACGAAAAATCGAGGGAAGCCCCCGATTTCTGTAGAAATCCTCTACCCATTGCTGTTTATCAGCAGACCATGACGCATCGAACAAAATCGTGGCAGAATTTGCACGCTTGGTATACCCATCTGCCCACCTCACCGCCATCCCACTGTGCAAGTAAGTTTGGCGGGCAGGCCAAGCATTGAGTGCCAACTGTTCAATTTCTACCGGAGCAAACATAAGTAATGTGTATAACGAACGTCTAAATAATCCCCATCTCACGAGCCTGCACGGCCGCCTGCACGCGATCCCGCACGTTCAGCTTTTGGATAATACCGCTTACATAGTTTTTGACCGTTCCTTCAGCCAAAAACAGCTTGCGTGATATTTCAGGATTGCTAAACCCTTCAGCAACCAGTGCTAAAATTTCAACCTCTCGCTCGGTCAAAAGGTCCGTCTCCGCCGGCTTGTTGCCAGCTGGTTTTGCTGGATTGGTAATTTGCCCCAGCAGTTTGCGCGTTACCCGTGCGTCTAACTGTGATCCGCCAGCCATCACCGTTTGAATAGCCCCAGCCAGCTCTTCCCCAGACAAATCTTTGAGCATGTAGCCCAAGGCACCAGCCTGCACTCCTTCCATGATCAACTCATCATCATCAAAGGTGGTCAAAATGATGATGCGGGCTTTGGGGTCTTTTTTCAAGATCGTTTTTGTGGCTTCAATGCCGGTCATTTTAGGCATACGGATATCCATGAGCACAATGTCCGGCCGTAGCTCTGCATACAGGGCAACCCCTTCTTCGCCGTCGGCCGCCTCACCAATCACATCAATCCCATCTTCAAGCTCAAGAAGCAACCGTAAGCCATCTCGCATTAACCGCTGATCATCCACAATAATGACCCTAACATCTGAATCCATCTTTTCCACCTTTACTCTTTATCTGGAACCTGATACGGAATAAAAAATTGAATCTGGGCTCCGCCGCTTTGCCGATTTTGCCGTGTTAATCGGCCGCCAAAAAACTCGGCCCGCTCTTCCATCCCGCGAATCCCGAAACGGCCGTCCGAAATCTCCGCAGGAAACCCGCGGCCGTTGTCTGCCACAATCAGGTTCAATCCTGTTTCTTCTGTTTTTAAAGCGACCCTTGCCGCCGTTGCCTCTGAATGGCGCTGAACATTGGTTAGCCCTTCTTGCGCCGCTCGGTAAATGGCCAGCCTTTGTTCTGAGTTTAGGTCTGGCATGTGGTCGGGCAACTCCAGTTGAATATCAAGTGACGTAGCCTGTGCAAAATTATTTTTCAATTCGGTCAACGCCATCGACAAGTTTCCAACTACTTCATCTGGATCATCAGCCCGCAACTGAGCCAACGTGGTGCGCAGTTCACCTAATGCATTTTTAAGTTGCTCCCGCATATCATTAATAATTCCGGCCGCGCGGCCCGGATCTTTAGGGATCAGTTTTTCAGCCCCCTCCAGTTGCACCACCGCTACCGTCAGCGAATGCCCTAGAGAATCGTGCATTTCCCGTGCCACACGATTTCGCTCTTCAGAAACTGCCAGTTGGCGTACCCCTTTTGAGTAGCGGGTTAACTGCATGTGGGTATCGTGGAGTTCATCGTACAGCCCTTCCATCGAATAGTAGGCCTGATTGCTACGCCGAATCAGCGCGCCGACCACTCCAAACGCAGCAAATGCACCGGCCGCTTTTGAATAACTGATCGCATCTTGCACACCGGATAGATAGATGACCGAAGCCAGTCCAATCGTAAAGTAAAAAACGATCCACCAGACTGCGTTCCTCGGTTGCAAAAAGAAGGCGGCCAAAGCGCTAAGTGGGAACGAAAGCACCATAAAATCGGCCGAGCTGTCTGGGTTGATGGCGAGCAAAATAACGAGAATGGCGGTTTGGATCATAATCAGGGCGTTGACCAGAACGGGAAAACGCTCGATCAAGATATAGATCAGAAACAATCCGCCAAACACGCTAAGCAGGGTAATGTTGAACGCCAGCTCACCCTCTGACAACACTCGGCCGGGGACTTCAAATATAAAAAACTCAAGAATGACAAATAAAAATGTGAGCAGAGAGATCCCCACAATCAGTAACGCGGTTACTTTGGGATGGACCGGTTTAACAACGGGAAGATTTTGCGACTCTTTCGCTTCTTCTGGTCGATCTGGCATTAAACGGCCGACCTGCCTTTGCACCATGACAACGTTGTCTATAAATTTTTCAAATCCCTGTTTGTCTGTTTGATCGGTCATATCAATTATCCCTTGTCCGTTCAATCTGCATCGTATCCCGTTTGTTTCTATTTTTCCAGGTTAACCCTCAAAAGCTCACCCCTGATTTGGAGTGAGCTTTTTTCGAGTATCCATTACCTCAAGTCAACTACCGTTTTAAAACTCGGCCCAACCCTTCAATGCTTTGATTCACACTTGGGTCACCTGAATAAGTCACCTGACCACTACCATTGATGTTTACTTCGAGCATGTCTTCAACATCAACTTTGGCGTTGCCAATCCCATCAATTTGGATCGATGTTTCTTCTGTTTCAAGATCACGGCCGTCGTAATCACCAGCCCCATCGATCCGAATTTCTTGAACGTCTGCTTCCCCTTCCAATTCCAACTTTCCGATGCCGTTGATGCTAACCGCTACTGATTGGGCATCAAGGTCTTCGATGGTGATGTCACCCGCACCGTTGATATCAAACTCAATTGTTTTTGTGTCGATGTTTTCTCCGCTGACCGATCCAGCACCGTCAACTGAAACCCCTTCGATCTCTTCCATCGTCACATAAAAGCGGAGTGGTTCGGTAGGGATCAGCGGCCGGCGCGACTGAATGTTGATAACCAGTTCATCACCACGAACCGACGTTTGGATAAATTCCATCAAATTGTCTTCCGCTTCGATCACCAGTGAATCTGAATTACCTTGAGTCAAAATTACTTCGCCAATCCCATCGAGTTGTACCCGATCAAATCCACTCACTTCCCGTTTTTCTTCTACAACATCGCCCGATCCGCGGACCGGTGCCGCGCACCCTACTAATCCAATACAGGTGAATAATAAAAGTGCCATTGCCAATAAAATCGCTTTCTTAAACATGATTTTTTCCTTTAACTA
>JAHDGV010000005.1:44820-47662 GCA_020631655.1 Chloroflexota bacterium
CAGAACTGAGCGTAACCAGACTCAGTATCGTCATTGTCAACCCATCAAAACTGGTGATGGGTAACTGGTTGAGTGCCTGCTGGGCTAATGCGATGACCAATCCCAAATAAGCGAGCGAACCGATAAAAACAAGTGTCATTCGTCGGCCGTCTGTAAATGCGCTGAACCGTCGATTAATGGCGAGTCCCAAAAGTGGAATGAGTTGCAAACCGTGCAGACCGAAGAAATGGGCCGGCCGCATATCACCGTGTGTCGTGCTCCAGCCAACAAATGGGAGCCCTTCACCACCATCTTCTGCGCCAAACGTGTGGCCACCTACAAAATCAGGCGATTCACCACTGGCAATTTGTGCCGACTGCGCCGGTGTCTGCTGATTGGTCATAAAGAAGCCGGTCAGCCCGCCAACAAATGCGATGATGACGCCCCAAACGAGTGCACTTTTTAACGCCTTATCTTTGATCGGTTGAAAAAGCAGATAAAAGATGAAAATAAAGTTCAATACCCACATCAGACCGATCATTGATCCCATCATGCCCCACAACGTGGCATCGAGCGGGGTTGAAACGTTGTAGTGACTGCGTAATCCGCGGGCCGCTTGGAGCGCAATGATGATCGTTTCTCCAGAAATCAGGAATGCGTTCCCACCTAAAATCAGATTTGATACCCAACCTCGTTTGGTAAATGTCATAAGCCAAACGATGGTGGCGCAGTAAACGCCGCCGGAAATCGCAAACTTCGTCGGCTTAATCCAGACCGATTCACCCAAAAGCGTCCGATCATCAAACGCCAATCCGATCAAACAAATCAGAATCATGGCGAGATGGCCGATGACAACCGATGTAGCGAATGGAGATTCGCTCATTATTTTTTGCATCACTGTTGACTCGTTTGGTTGAATTTCAATTGCTGTGTTTTGCACGTTTACCTCCGGCCGATTTGGCATCTCAGTTCGATCAATATAGTCATAGCATAGGAGGCAGGTGGTCATATGACGGAGTGCCAGTCGTCATGTCTATCGTCATGTAGCGGAACATGACGCATAAACAAGCACACCAAACGGTTCTATCGGCCGATGTGTTAAATAAGCTCAGCTAGCTACAATTAAGAAAGAAGCTGGCTCGAATAAACGCCACCCCACAGACCAAACTTATGCACGAATACAAGATCCTGATTGTTGAAGATAAAAAAGAAGCGGTAGACATGTTGCGCATCCATCTCGAGAGCGAGCCTTTCAAGCTGTATGTTGCCAACAACGGTAAAGATGGCGAGGCTCAATTCCGGCAGGTACAACCTCATCTTGCGATTTTAGACATATCGCTCCCTAAAATGAGCGGGCTGGAACTTTGCCAGCTTATTCGCCGTGACTCCAACATTCCGATTTTGATGGTTACCGCCCGCACCCAAGATGTAGACAAAGCGATCGCATTGGGGTTGGGGGCGGATGATTATTTGGCCAAACCGTACAGTCCCATCGAACTGGTGGCACGCATCAACGCCATGCTACGCCGAGCCTACAAATATCAAGAGATTGAAAAAGCCCCATCTTTGCTTGGCGGCCCGCGGCTAATCATCAACCCATCCAGCCACAGGGTTACGCTAGATAATCGGCCGATTTCCCTCTCACCCATCGAATATGATCTGCTGGTGATTCTGGTATCAAATCCGGGATGGGTATTTACCCGAAGCCATTTGCTCGAAAAGGTGTGGGGGTACGACACAGATAATGGAGAAGAGACGGTGACGGTTCATGTAAGCAATCTGCGGCAAAAACTCGGCCGTGATGGCTCTCAGCTAATCCGGACCGTGCGCGCAGTGGGCTATATCTACGAGGAGATCGTATGACACGGCGATTAATCGGCTGGTTCTTGCTCATCATTTTGATTACCGTGGTGTCGATGGGGTACGCGATCAATCAAACGGCCGGGGCTACATTTCGATCTTTTCGCGGCTCGCACACCCAAGCTCACCTATCTAATCTGCCACACTTGCTGGGCCACTACTACAACCTGCACGGCTCTTGGGATGGTGTTGACGCTGAAGTGAGTAGCCTAGGAAATATTCTGAGCATGAGGGCTGTGCTAATAGACACCGAGTCTAACGTTTTAGCCACGACCGGGATTGATCCCATCGGTGAAAGATTGACGGAATTTGAATGGGCCGAAGAAATTATCCCGATCATGCATCCCAATCTAAATGTTCCGGTTGGAACCCTGTTGCTCACCCGCAGTCGGGAACTGTACGATGCGGACAGCAATTTCTTTGATTCGTTGCTCCGAAGTTCTGTGATCACAGCGCTGGCCGTCGGGGTGATCGGAACCCTAATCTCGGTGCTTGTGGCCCGGTCGATTGTTGCACCTTTGCGCAAAATGAATGAAGCAACAGCCCTTGTGACCAGCGGCCGGTATGATGTGTTGGTTGCGGAGCATGATCGTGATGAAATCGGCCGCTTAGGCACAGCGTTCAATTACATGGCCAGAGAAATCGGCAAGCTGGAAAAAGTACGTCGTGACATGGTCATCAATGTTTCGCACGATTTTCGGACACCGCTCACGGTTATTCGCGGCTATCTCGAGGCGTTGCAGTCGGGCAAAATCGCAGATCGGCGCACGGCCGAAGTTGCGTTTGACCGAATGATGGATGAGGTGGCTGACCTTCAACGGTTGATCGACGGGCTTAATGATGTGGCCGCTTTAGATTCTGGTGAAATCCCGCTCGAACTGGCCCCGGCTGATTTAGGTCAGCTGTTAAAGCAAACGGTGGATCGGGTAACGTGGGCGGCCGCAGAAAAACAAATCCAGATAGATACACAAATCCCACAAGAGCCATTAATGACAAACATAGA
>JAHDGV010000006.1:0-5860 GCA_020631655.1 Chloroflexota bacterium
GATGGGGACATCGGCCGGATGAACACCGTCTTTAAGTTTTATATGCAGGTATGGGTCATGCTCAGCATCGTGGCCGGGGTTAGCTTGGTTTGGGTGCTCAACCACATCCAACAAAATTGGTCACCCACTGGGCAAACCCTGTGGCGAGCCAGCTTTGCAGGACTAGTCACGCTGGCGGCCCTTTATCCGCTATCTGCCACCTTTGCCAAACGCACCGTCCGCACCGGCAAAGAAATCATCCCGGTAACCTTAGACGGAACTAAATTTATGGAGTACGTGACATACGAAGATTCGGGTTCTCCCGTTGTACTTCGTAACGACTACGAAGCGATCAAATGGATGCAGGAAAATATTTCCGGATCTCCCGTTGTCGCCGAGGCGCACGGGAGCAATCCATATCGCTCGGTCGCCAATCGGGTAGCGATGTACACCGGTTTGCCCACCATTATCGGCTGGGACTGGCATCAGCGGCAGCAGCGGCCGACCGTACCGGCCACCATTGTGCGTAGCCGAATCAGCGACGTGAGGTCACTTTATACCCACAATAGTATCGATGTGACGATGCGGTTAATTCGCCAATACGATGTATCCTATATTTACCATGGCGAACTTGAAAAAATATACTATGGTGAAAGCACCGTAGATAAATTTGACCAGATGGTAACAGACGGTTACCTTGAGAAAGTTTACTCAGAAAATGGGACCTCTATTTATAAAATAATTTCGAGCGAGCAACTGGCTCAGCGGCAATAGTCAGCCGCCTTTTATGCGGTAGGCCAACACGGTTCAATCGGCAGCTGACATCTTCCATATGGCTTTATTAAATAACATCAAAAGCAATCTACAGGACAAACAAACCCAAAACAGAGTCATCCTGCTTCTTTTAGCGGTGATTTTAATTTGGGGCGCCTATCTCCGTTTTGTGGGGATTAATTGGGACGACTACACACACATTCATCCGGACGAGCGGTTTTTGACCGGATTGACGGCCGAAATTTCAACGCCTGAAAGCTTCCGCCAATATCTGACCACGTCAGAATCCCCGTTGAACGTGTACAACCTGCGGGATGTTTTTTATGTGTACGGTAACTTGCCGATGACCGGCACCTACTTTGCGGCCCAGCAGTTTGAAAGGCTACGGCCAACCTTTTGTGGTGAAGGGGCTGACGGGCCGTTCTGCAAGGTCGATCTAACTACCTATGACGGCGTACACATCGTCGGCCGATTTTTATCAGCCCTGCTCGACGTCGGCACAATTGCGCTCACATTTTTGATTGGATCAAGGCTCTACAGCCGCAGAGTCGGATTATTGGCCGCATTTTTCATGGCCACGGCCGCGATGGCGATCCAGCAATCCCACTTTTACACCAGCGATAACTGGTCAGTATTCTTTATCGCCCTAACCCTTTATTCCGCCATTTTAATTTCTGAAAATGGGCGTAGCTGGATCGATTGGTTGATGTTTGGGGTTTGGTTAGGCTTAGCCGCGGCCTCTCGTGTCAACGTGGGTGTGATGGCCGTTGTCTCGATCATCGCCGGAATCGTCTGGATAATTCGCCAATATCGCACCGCTGATGATGACGGCATTTACACAGAGCTAGAATTCTGGCAATGGATTCGGAGCGAAAGCGCTACAGACATCCGGCGCACATTCTACTTGGGGCTGTTCACGGCCGGGCTTGCCACCTTTATGATGTTCCGCATCGCCATGCCTTATGCCTTTGCAGACAGCACCATTTTGCAAAACCAAGGGGTTGATCCGGACTCCCTGTCTCATCGCATCCAACTGATCGTTGGCTTTAACCCGCAGTGGCGCGATGACATTGATGAGGTTTTGCGTCTGCATTCACCTGACTCAACCTTCCCGCCTGTTTTGCAGTGGATGGATCGTCCCGACTTTATCCATCCATTTATCAACATTTCACTGTGGGGGATGGGGCCGATTGCTGGATTTTTGGCATTTGCCGGATTAGGGCTTGCCGGGTGGCAAATCATCAACGGCCGCAAACAGTGGCTGGCCCATCTGGTCCCGGTCGCTTGGGTGATGATTTACTTTGTTTACACCGGTGCGCAGTTCACCAAGATCATGCGCTACTTCCTCCCCATCTACCCAGCACTGGCCGTTTTAGCCGCATGGCTCATTTTTACTTTGTGGGATGAGTTGGACATCAGCACACGGCTTGCGGGGACGATGACTCGTTTGCGCAACCTTGGGGCCAGTGAGCTTCCCTTTTTGCCACGTATGCGCCATTTGGTAGTCGAGCTGTTACGGCCGACCGTCGTTTTAGCGGCCGTTTTTGCCATTTTAGGCAGTTTTATCTGGTCTTATGCATTCTCACGCGTTTATACCAAACCGATCACTCGGGTGGCTGCAACCGAATGGATTTTTGACTACGTCCCAACGGCCGCAACTCTGATCCTTGATGAGTCAACGCCGTCTGGCAAACCGTTTTATCAAATCCCAGTTCGAGACATCAATACCACCCCAGGTGGTGCAGAAATTCCATTTGTCTTTGTGCCGCGTGAAGGTGTTACGGCCAACGCAGTCCGGCTAAATTATGTTTCCGGTGCTATTGGTGAAGGAGCAGACCTGCAGTTAAGCCTTCGCGATCCTGGCGGAAATGTCATCAGCCAAGGCTCTGTGCAGTTACCGGCCGATCTAAACGATGAGGTCTTGGAAGTTCCCATCCAAACGGTACAGCTTGAAAAAGATGTCTCTTACGAAGTGCGGATTTCGCACGGTGGGTTGGGCGGCCTGCGAATGCGGACCAGCATTTTAACCAGCGAACATTGGGACGACAGCTTGCCCCAACGGTACAACGGGCTAGATCCATTTTCGCAGTATTACTATCAATCCCCCACCGGCCAGATGACCACGTTCCACGGCGACAACGAGGAAAAACGGGGGCAACTCAACCAGTGGCTCAACGATGCTGACTACGTGATGATCAGCAGTCAGCGGGCGATGTGGACCGTGCCACGCATGGAAGTCACCTTCCCGCTGATGGGGCACTACTATGATTCTTTGTTTGACGGCCGTCTGAATTACGATCTCGTCCAAACATTTTCTGGCGACATTCGCTTTGGCCCCATTCGCATCAGCGATGTGACCGGCCGAGTCGGCTTCGGAACAGAACCGGCCGCTACCAACGAAATCCCTGGCATTCTGGCCGTTGAAGAGTCGTTTAGCGTCTACGAACATCCCCCCGTCTGGATTTTCCGCAAAAACGACAGCTACACACCTGAAAACACTTTTGCTGTGCTCAACGAAGTGGACATGAGCAAAGCCTTCTACCAAAACCCACAGCAGGCGGCCAGCACGCCAAATGGATTGGCTCTGACCAGCGAACAGTTTGCGCGTCAGCAAACGGGTGGCTCATTCAATGATCGCTTTGCGGTAGACGGGGTGCTTTCAAACAATCCACTTTTGGCCGCAGGTGTTTGGTGGTTGCTGATTATCGTCATCGGCCGTTTGGCTTTCCCACTGTGCTACACCCTGTTCCAAGGGCTTCCAGATCGTGGCTATGCGCTTTCAAAAATATTGGGTCTTTTGCTCATCTCGTGGCTCGCATGGCTGGGGGCCAGCATCGGCGTTGTCACTTTCGGCCGAGTCTCCCTGATCATTGCTACCCTTTTGCTCCTTGGGGTTGCCATCTATCTAGAAACCCGCAACGGTGGGGCAATTCGATCATTTTTGAGCGAAAAACGAAACCTGATCTTCTTTATCGAGTCGCTGGGAATAGTCCTATTCATCTTTATGCTGTTGATCCGGTCGCGTAATCCTGAAGTGTGGCATCTGTTCTACGGTGGCGAAAAGCCGATGGACGTTTCCTACTTCACGGCCGTCCTTAAATCATCAACTTTCCCTCCCTATGATCCGTGGCACGCAGGGTCATACATCAACTATTACTACTACGGCTTTGTTTTTGCCGCGGTCCCAACCCTATTTTTAGGGATTGTGCCCACCGTGGCGTACAACCTGATTTTACCGATGTTGTTCAGCATCACAGGACTGGGTGCGTTTGGCATTGGGGCCGCGCTCACCAATTGGCTTTCGAAAGAAGGAATCATTCGGTCTAACAACATTTTGGGAACCGCTGAGGAAGCTGAATCGGCCGCAGAAGATCAAAACCGAAAAATGGTCCGGGGTGGTTTGGCAGCCGCAATCGCCACGCTGATTTTAGGTAATCTGCATCAGCTCAACATCGTCTTTATGCTGTGGGATCGGGCCAGCACGGCCGACATTGATGCCCACTGGATCCGTCGAGCACTCAACGGGGCGTTTAATCGGCTCGGCTCAGACACGCCGGCCCCCATCGACCCCAGCGAGTGGTTCTGGGCCGCGTCCCGCGCCATCGAAACGCCGCAGGGTGAAGTGGCTCCGATCACAGAATTCCCGTTCTTTACATTTTTGTACGGCGACTTACACGCCCACATGATCGCATTACCGCTTTCAATGTTGGCACTCGGCTGGGCAGTGTCGCTTGTTTTGTCTAAAACCAAACGACTAACACCCATACAGTGGTTTGTGGGCGCGCTGGCTATCGGCTCGCTCTACCCAACCAACAGCTGGGATTATCCGGTCCAATTGGTCATCGGTATCTTGGCCGTTACGTGGGTTGCGATTCAGGCACACGGCCTCAAAGTCACCTCGCTCGGCCGGATCGGCATGAGCGCCATCGGGCTATTTATCGGCTCTAGATTGCTGTTTGAGCCGTTCTGGAGCAACTTTGGCACCGCTTATGGCACTGTAAAACGGTGGGAAGGGGCGACCACATCTCTCGAAGATTTCCTGACCATCTATGGTCTGTTTTTGCTGGTCACCCTCACTTGGCTCCTGATCGATTTTATTGATTGGAACGGCCGGGAAGACAACCCATACCGATTTAACAGTCAAACGGTTTTAGGGCTTTTGCTTGGCCTGTTTTTGATTGTCACCGTGGTTCGCTTCTTGCTCCCAGAGGTTGAGGTTGTCTCAATGGCCCTGCTCATGGTTCTGGTTGCTGGGCTTATGGGATTGCGACCAAATATTTCTGCGGCCAAACGAACGATCAACATTTTGATCTCATCAGCGTTTGGATTAACGCTGTTCGTAGAGCTGTTTGTCTTGGACGGCGACATCGGCCGGATGAATACGGTCTTCAAGTTCTACATGCAATCTTGGCTGATTTTGGCCATCATTTCCGGCGCGACGCTCCCCATCATTTTGAGCAAGATTAAAGAGCTGTGGCATCCGCGTGCGGCGCAGGCTTGGCAGATTTCGCTGGCAACCCTCGTATTCTTGGCCGCCCTTTATCCGGTGTTAGCCACACGGGGCAAGTTCGAGGTCCGGCCGGAGAAAGAAACCGCCACCCCAACGTTAGACGGCATGGCGTTTATGGACTACGTGACGTACAACGACAACGGCCGTCAAATTAGTTTGGCCGGTGACTACGAAGCCCTCAAGTGGATGCAACGCAACATTTCTGGCTCTCCGGTAGTGGCTGAGGCTCACAGCAATAATCCATATCGCTCAATAGGTAATCGTGTCGCAATGTACACCGGCCTCCCGTCTATCGTGGGCTGGGATTGGCATCAGCGTCAGCAACGGCCAACCTTGCCGGGCGAAGTGGTTTCAAACCGCATTCAAGACGTCAGCCTGCTGTACCAGTCTAGCAACACGGCCGAGACGATGCGCATTGTTGAAAAATATGATGTGAGCTTTATCTATGCAGGTGAACTAGAGCAGGCGTATTATGGCAACACCCATATCCAAACGTTTGATCAGTTGGTGAACGAAGGGCGTTTGTCACTGGTTTACACCAATCCAACAACAAAAATTTACCAAGTGGTCCCCTCAAACATTGCGGCGAACTAACTT
>JAHDGV010000006.1:5960-8758 GCA_020631655.1 Chloroflexota bacterium
TTTCGCTTTTGGCTCGTGTTAATGGCCATCGGCGCGGCCGGGCTCCCGTTCGCCTACAGGTTGTTTTATAAGCTACCTGACAAAGGATATGCCTTTAGCAAAATGACCGGATTGGTCATGACCACATTCAGCTTCTGGCTCATTTCAAGCTATGGGCTTACAGGCAATTCTGTTGGTGGGATTGTGTTTGGCACCCTGCTATTTATTGGGGTTTCTATCTGGCTCTACCAAAAAACAGATCAGAAATTGTGGGACCACATCCAAAACAATTGGAGCTATGTGCTCACGGCCGAAATTCTGTTTACCTTGCTATTTTTTACGTGGGCATGGGTTAGGGCACAAAATCCGCAAATCACCGGCACTGAAAAGCCGATGGAGTTTGCTTTTCTCAACGCTGTCACCAACAGTCCAACCTACCCCCCGTTAGACCCGTGGTTAAGCGGATTTGCGATAAGTTACTACTACATGGGGTACATCATGATGTCGATTGTCGGCCGGTTGGCCGCTGTCCCCATGAGTATCACTTTTAATCTAACTGTAGCTTGGCTTGTTGCCGGTAGCGGTATCGGGGCGTTTGGATTGGTCTACAACATGACCGTTCTGCTCACCAAAGAAAAAGAGAAAATCACGGCCGCGGTGCGACGCAACGCCGTCATTTTGGGGCTGATTGCGGCGATTGCTATCCCGCTTGCAGGCAACAACCAAATGATGCTCGAGATTTTGCACGGCAACGGCATCGGCTCCGATGGCTTTTGGGCATGGCTCGACGTGCGTGACATCGACGGACCTGCCAATGAACAGCCACGGTACAAAAACAGTAACGGCTCGCTAAACGGTAGTTGGTGGTGGTGGCGTTCTTCCCGCGTCATCGAAGAATATAACTTGTCTGGCAGTGGTGGTTTGGAACCAATTGCTGAGTTCCCCGGCTTTAGTTTTGTACTGGGCGACATCCATCCCCATGTTTTAGCCATGCCGTACATCTTTTTGATTATTGGCCTAGCGCTCACCTGGTATCTGGATGATCGAAAGTGGGAGGAGCCTGAAAGTGAAGGGATTGTCCCTTGGCTCCAAAGCTTGGCCAAAAATTTGGGACTCGAAAAAATGATTGTAGCCGCCATTCTGCTCGGCGGATTGGCATTTACAAACACATGGGACCTCCCCATCCATTTATTTGTGGTGATGAGTGCGCTAGCACTTAACCGCTGGGGGCAACTCGGCCGGTTTGATAGCCAAGTGCTGGCCGAAGTAATCGCTACGGCCATCGGCACAATCGCCCTAATCTTGGTCATTTACTACCCGTTTTTTACAGGATTAAATTCGCAAGCGGGAGCTCCCTACATTATGCCCATGCTGGTTCAACCAACCCGCATGGCTCACATGCTGATCATTTTTGGCACCCCGATTTTTGTCATCATGTGCTTGTTGGTCGTGCTCGGCCGGAAACAGGTCGGCAGCGGCAAAATTGGCCCCGCCATCGCAGTGGGGGTTGGTTTGCCCATCTTCTTACTGGTGCTCAGCCTGTTGCTGGCCATGGTCATTGCTGGCTCAGAAGTAGGGCAAGGTTTTTATGGGGGCATCATCAACGAGTTGGGGCTTGCTCTGCCACCACGCACCGGCCCGGTTGACTTGGGCTGGGGAGCCGCCTTTGTCGCCAGCTTGCTCCCTACATATCTGGGGATGCGCTTTACTTACTTGGGCGTCACCGTGTTGCTGGGGTTCATTTTGGGCGCAGTTGTCTGGCTATGGACGGGTCAACTTGAAAAACCGCTTCAGTCAAGCGCAGATCGAAACTTGCTCCCATTCTTGTTGCTGATGATTTTTACCGGCACGCTTTTAGTTATTGGACCTGAATATCTTTATCTCAAGGACAACTTCCTGCAGCGAATCAACACGGTATTCAAATTTTATTATCAGGCGTGGATTTTGTTGGGTTGTGGTGCTTTGGTCGCTTTAGGCTATCTGCTCAAACATGCCAAAACCACAGGGTATGTAGCGGCCGGGGTTTACACCGTGCTGTTTGTCTTTGCAATCCAATTCCCAATTGTCGGGGCACAAACTCGTGGGATCGAATTTCGCGGGCCGACCAGCTCAGAAAACCGGCGAGAAGCAACATTAGATGGGCTTGTGTTCATGCAAATCCATAATCAAAATGATTATGAAGCGTTGCAGTGGCTTAAACAAGAGGCTGATCCGCAGGCTACCGTTCTGGAAGCAACCGGTGGTGCTTACTCATATTACTCACGCATCTCGGCAAATTCTGGTTTACCAACCCTGCTAGGCTGGGCCAACCATGAACGGCAATGGCGCGGGGACAGCACCGATCAGGTTGGGATCCGAGTCAATGAAATCCAAGAAATCTACAATACGCGAGATTGGGATCGAGCCAGCCAGCTTCTAAACAATTATGATGTAAGCTACATTTATGTCGGGGATTTGGAGCGGTCAGATTATGATCCACGCGGGTTGGAGAAGTTTGAAAACAATCTTGAGGTGGCTTTTGCCAATGAGGGTGTGACGATTTATCGCTGGAAATAAATGGCTTTTTCCGAGGGATCAATCCCTCGATTAAGATAAGAAACCTGCTGAAGCAGGTTAGGACAAACAAAAATAAGCAACAAAAAAGCCCCTCGATGCAGATTTAGCATCAAGGGGCTTTTTAGATTCAGATGTCGATCTTACCAGTTTGATGGCAAGACATATTCGAGCATCCGGCCGTCTTCTGTGAACCAGCCGCACGGACAATTTGCATTTGGATTATCCGCTTCAACCTCTACCGGCCGGAATACAACCGGCAGATA
>JAHDGV010000006.1:8858-20512 GCA_020631655.1 Chloroflexota bacterium
CTCATACAGTCGTCATACTGGCTGTCTAGCGCCAAGATTTCCAGACCCATGAACTTATACTGATCAGAAGTAAAGAATTTCAGATATTTTGAGTCACCGGAAAAGTCGCGATCTACAGCGTGAAGATCAACGGGTATACCGGCCATGCTAATCCAGTCTACTGATAGCTCGCGATCCGCAAAATCATTTCGAATCCGATAGGTACCCGATCCCGGAAACGGCTTGTAAGCCTGCAATTCTGCACGTGTGGCGTACATATCGAGTTGAGTGGGTTGGAAGACCCACAACGTGTAATTGGCTGAATCTGGCGGAGCAGTTTTTATTAGGTCATGTCGGCCGGCTGTGCCACCACCTTTTACGTTGACCATTTGGGTGTTAAATGGACCAATCGCCCCAAAATTGCCGGGGAAATTTTGGTAGTAGTTTTTGAAGTCATGGCTAAACGTGTCAACGACCGAGACTGAAATGTACTGGGTTAGGGTATGCTCAAATGTCAATTCGATGTTTCCGCCAGCGGCCGCGCCATCGCTAAAGTACATTTTACAACCCATGTTGGCCGGCATAATCAATCGGCCTTCCGAGTCAAATTGAATGTCATTACCCACCATCACAATCTCGTTGTAACGGGCAGGCCCATCAGCAGATCCACGGCTTGGCTGAATGTGCCCAACAGGGAAATATTGAATGTTGAATAGCTTATCGGTGATATCAACCCCGTTTGACCGAATGCGAACGCGCGATTCAGGCACAACGGTTGGCCATTGATCTCGGATCCCATCTTGCCCCAAGCAAAATGCATTCGGTTTTTGTACCGGCAGCATTCTGGCGGTAACGGTCACATTCTTTCCGCTCTTTGAGCCAGACACGTACTGCAAAGTTGACTGTCCCGGCTGATAGACCAGCGGTGCGCCCGCCATCAGGCTGGGATCTAGTCCACCACTGATCAGATCAACCACGCTCAGCGGCCGTGGTTCTAACCAATTTGGCGCTTGCTGAGCAGACTCATCTGTCTCAGGGTCTGCACTGGCACTTAGAGCCAGCATTCCTGCTAACAAAATTAAGCTAGCTGGCAACAAAATAAATTTTTTAAGAAAAGGGGTCATATTTCCATCCATCTTTTTATACGTCTGCATTTAAACAAGATAAGTTTATCTTGGTGCGACAAACAGTAAAGGATATTAGGTGAATCAATCTGGCTATTCAGTCAACAAAATGTCACTTTCATCCTATTCCTCACCAACCGTTTAGGAAGGTGAAAAGCAAAAAGGCTCTCTTCAAACATGCTAATTTGAAAAGAGCCTTTTGATTAGATTATTTGTCTGTAGCTACTGACCAAAATCGCTTAGGCCACCTCGGTAGAAGGCTGTAACCGCATCGCCTCGCGGAAAGAGATGAGTTTACGCGTGTTCTCGTCCCACAGTGTCAAGAATATTGAATCTAAACTTGAGGCAAGAGTCAGCTTAACAACCCGCCGGAAAATCTCATTTTCTTGATGGCAGGCCTCAAGATGGTAATTAGGGATTTTAGGGCTCAGGTGGTGGATATGATGGAACCCGATATTTCCGGTAAACCACTGCATGATAAGCGGCAGTTCATAGTACGAGCTCCCATGCATGGCGGCCAAGGTGTAATCCCAGTCTTCGTTATGCTCCCAATACGTATCTTCGAATTGATGCTGGACATAGAACAGCCATGTTCCGATAGTTGAGGCGATCCACCAGACAGGGAACCACAGGAGCAACGTTTCTCCCCATCCTAAAATAAGAGCTGGAACTAAGAAAATGGCGACCATGCCTAAATTTGTTGCCAAAATCGACAAATTATTGGTGCGATTGCGCTCGGCCGTCATGCCGTAGTGGGTCCGTTGCAAAATCATAAACTGAATGGTTGGTGCGATCCCAAACAGAAAAATCGGATTGCGAAAGACGCGATATGCGGTTTTCTTCCAGAAGCTGGCTTCTTTGTACTCGTCAACCGTTAAGGTCCAAATATCCCCAATTCCACGGTCGTCTAAGTCAGCATGATTTGCATGGTGAATGGCATGGTTCCTGCGCCAAGGTTTATACGGGGTCATTGTAAATATGCCGCATATGCCCCCGATTCGATCATTTATTTTTTGATTCTTGAAAAACGATCCATGGCCGCAGTCATGCTGAATCACAAAAATGCGCATGATAAAACCAGATGTTGGAATCGCCATGATCAATGATGCCCAAAGACCCAAATAGTTGTAAGCCAACGCCATCAAAATCCAGCTAACAAGCAAGCCACCAAAAGAATTTATGATCTGCCAAGTGCCTAATTTAGCATCTGGTTTCGTGTACTTCTTTATCGCCTTTTGCCATCCTGCAAATTCCTCTTTCGGAGCATGTTCAAAATTATTCATTCTATATTCCTTGTTTTTTGGTTTTTACTTAGGGATATGTCTTAATCATCTTTTCGCACAAGCTACCGGTCTTTTAGGATAGATCAATAACTACAACATTTAAATGGGAAAGGATGGTTAGGAATACGGTTGATTATATCGATCAATTCGCATTAGGATATTTTGATTAATGGTTTTATTTGACTTGTGAGGGGATGGTTACATCAGGCTCAAAATAGGTGTGACTAAAAGAAAAAAGGCCACCATTTGGTGACCTTTCTAGCGGAGCGAACAGGATTCGAACCTGCGTGTCCGTGAGGACTCTCGCTTTCCAAGCGAGTGCAATAGACCAACTATGCGATCGCTCCAAAGCCGTACGTGCTACGGCAGAACAAGTATAAAAGATTTTGTGTAAAACGGAAATTCGTTTACACAGCCCAATCCGGCTATCTGGGCTTTAACCTAGACCGAGCAAATCGTTGATATCATCGATCGAATCGAGTTTTTTACTCTTGGCGTTCCCTTTCATTTCGGCATAAAAGTCTTCATCGTACCGTCGCGATTTAATCGGGATTGGCATTTTCACACCCCAACCCAACAGCAGAACTTCCTGCTTTTCTTGCAGACGGGCTAACATACCGCGCAGTTGATCCCGGCCGGCGAGACCGGTAAGCACGGCTCGAATGTCATCTTCATCACCCAGCCAGCCTGTAATGCGAGTTCCCAGCTGAGACATGATTTCATCATCGATCCCCGACGGCCGCTGATCAACCACCAGTAGTGTGACGAAGTATTTGCGTAGCTCACGGGCGATTGTGCCAAACGCAGTTTGTGAAGCCAGATGTGGGCTGAGCAGTTTATGCGCCTCCTCAATCGCGATCACAATCGGTTTGGGATTTGGGGTCCGATTGGTCTTGGCACTATCAGTCATCTCAACCCACTGGTTACGAATTCGACGAGTCAAAATATTTGATACCAGCAAATAATCAAGATCATTGTCATGCTCGCCAAACGACAGAATGACGTGCCGGCCGTTTTCAAGCTGATTGACGATAGCGGCAACCGCATCTCCAGCCGGTTTTTCAACCACATAAGGGCGATCGGTCAGCTGTTGCAAACGGCCGTGAAGCGTTCGGGCTGCAATTTCATTGATATTTTGCTCGCGCGCCCAATACTCAACCGAGCCGGGAGCAGGAACCATTTTCCCCTTATCATTTTCTTCCGTTAGGCCCGGAGTCAACTGCATATACTCTTTTAGCCAATTGCCCCCAAACGCCCGAATCAACGCAGATAAGACCACCGAAGCGACATCAGTTAATTTCAAAGCTGATGCCAGCAACGCCATATCTTCAGACGTAAAATCTTGATAGCCGATTTCAAGCGTAAAATCGGGGGAATTGCCTCGAACTCGGGCACCGGCACCCAATCCGGCCACCTGCACCTTGCTCCCAAACAGAGATTTTAGCCCCAGAACAGTTACATCATTGTCAGAATCAAGATCGTCGTAGGCATACTCATTGTGCATGTCAAAAACAAGTGCACCGGCCACGTCTTCTTTCATCATTCCTGCCAAAACAATGCGGGTTAAGAAACTTTTACCGGTGCCGGTTGCACCAAAAATACCGCTTGACCGCTTAACCAATTTACCCAGATCAATGCGAACTGGATGCCCTTGCTCAATGGTTTCACCCAGCGCCAACATCCCTTTGCCCGCTTTACCAAAGATCTCGGCCACATCCCCCTCATCGGCCAACCTTACCTGCGAGTGATGGCTAGGCACCGTTTTGACCGGCTTGGGGCCAGCTTGTTCAAGCCCTTTCTCGACCCGTTCTTGCCAGTCTAAAAACTCACTGTCATCTTCCGGCCCTAAATCGAGCATGAGCGTTGCATAGACTTCTAGTGTGGTGAACAGGGTCCGGCCGAGCAAGGCGGACCGCACGGCCGGGGCAAGACGATCGCTCTGTTCGTCTGCAAAACGGGGATCTGTTGCCCCCAACTGCAAATTGGTCACAAGGCCAAAAAAGCGCCAGCGGCCGCTGTCACACACAACAAAACTGCCTTCTTGCACTTCATGTGCCGGTACGGTTAAACGAACTCGAAATCCTTCTCTTAATCCGCCACCAACTATGTATCCGATTGAATTTTCCATGGTTTATATATTTCTGGTTTGATTAAAGATGAAGGTCGGGGAGAGAGGCACTGAGCCCTTCTAGAGTTGGCATAAGCATGTCGTAATTGCCGCGCAAAAGTTCAATTACTTCGCGCACGGCCGTCATTGCCCACGGCTTGTCGTTTCCACGTCGTGCAAACACATCCAAAATATGTGCCTGTAGCAGTTGGTCTGCAGGAATTCTGGTTGACGCGTTGTTCTGAATGAGACGCAAATAATTTAGCTCAGATGTGAAAGTTTTGATCTCATCATCCGTACACAATCGCACAGGGTCAAGATTGAGCGGCGGCCGAGGCGGCAACCCTTGTCGAACTTCCCCACCGGATAGATAGCCAACGGTTAAAATGCTCATCTCGAGCGGGAGCAAACGGTTTTGACGCTGATCCTCAATAATCTCCGGCCGAGGGTCTTCGGTCATGACTAGCCGTTGAATCAGCTGATCATCGTTGATGTGCATGTCATAAATCAGCCCAAAAATAGACTCTCGATTGCCGATAGGCTCTGCGATCACCAAGCAACCAAAAGCCGGAGCCTCCAGCTGATTGACACGTGATCCAACGGCGAATCCGGCCGTTGATGCTCTTAATACTCTTCCGATTTCTGTCATAGTTTTTTCTGTAATGCTGTTATCGAACCGGGCAGAATAACCCAAAAGTCGCTAAGGTGCGACGGATAATTAACACAAGTGTTCTATTTTTATCAGATGGCGGTTTAGAAGTCGAATTTTTATTCGGTTCGCCCCATCTTGTTTAAGTTTTTAACGGTCTAAATCTGAACAAACCGTTGAAAAGCATTGGGTAGCTACATCGTACCATCGAAAATAATACCAATTTCCTTAATTTTTAGGTTCACCGTTGGTCATAGTTGGGTTCATTGGTAAACTCAATTGCTTGCGACTCTCAATTCACAATAGTCCAATCAAAAATCACATCAGCTTCAAACTCGCGAAGGGTGTTTGAAAATGGTGCAAAAATTTATTACTTAAACTGATTTTGCTTCAAGTTAATGAGCTCACGAAAAATTTCCAGTCCTTTCGTGTACTAAACAATGTGTCCCTTACGTTGGGACGAAACCAAATATTAGGCATTTTGGGGCCAAATGGAGCTGGCAAAACAACTCTCCTGCGCGTACTTACCGGCATTCTCCCACCAAACTCTGGAGAAATTTTGGCGACTGGAGACAGCTGGCCAAAAATCGGTTTTAAGCCGGAGCGCCTTCACTTCCCAGAACGGATGAGTGTTCGCCAATATCTCTCAATGATGGCATCAATGAGCGGCTACTCACGGCGTGAATCAACGGCCGCTGTTGATCAAATTTTACAACTGGTGGGGATGGGATCCGCTCAAAATCACAAGATCAGCAAATGCTCTAAAGGGATGCGTCAGCGTATCGGGCTGGCTCAAGCGTTGCTTGGTGATCCTGAGCTACTGATTCTGGACGAGCCGGGGGATGGCTTAGACCCAATTGGGCAACAAGAAATGCGTGCGATTTTGCAGATGTTGCGAGAGCAAGGCAAAACGATATTGCTATGTACCCATCGCTTAAACGATGTTAAGGCGCTCTGCACAGACATCGCCATCATGTCACGGGGTCAAATCGTCTACAAATCGTCTCTGTCAAAAGTTTCTGAAGCATCAGGCAACACCCAAATTATTTGCGATGGTGATCTAGAAGGGATTCGATCCCTACTTGAATCCCTAAATCCAGGAATCACCGTTTCTGAAAACACGGTTGAACTTTCAGGAGAAGCGTTGCCATTGCGACGTGATGTGCTACGCCTTTTACTTTCGGCCGGCCATGATGTATTGCGCATTGAGCGACCTGAAGCATCTCTAAACGACATTTACGCCAAAATGATTCGCCAATGATCCAAAGAATATCGACACTCACAAACTACCTCTTCTACAGGCTCACCACTTCAATGTCGTTTTGGTTTTACTTGGCGGGTACATTCGCCTACTACTGGCTCACGTTTTTACAGCGTGCGCCTGAACCAGAATATTTTATTCTGGTGATCGGCTTCTTTGGTCTGTTAATCTCGTTTTTCTCCACCTTATCTATTGCATCATTGGCAAATGAATCGAAGAGCTATCCGCTGTTCATGCGGCTTGAAAGTCGCATCGAATTTTTAATCGCCATCATTGTCACCTCCCTACTCTTCACCCTAATTCTGCAACTTCTATTTTCCTTGCTGGTGCTGATACGAAACGGGCCGGAGTTAACTTTAGGACGAGTTCTTGAAATCCCACCCCTGTGGTTATCAATTAATATTTTGGCCAGCGTTGTTGCCCTGCAAGCGTCTGACTTTATCTCATATGGTTGGTCGCGCGTCTGTATCTTCGGCCTGTTGGCATTGGCCCTCGTCATCGGAGACGATGATGGGGCGACCCTAGAATGGCTGGCTGAGATTTTCCGCAACGTAGCAAACCAAACAACACCCAGCGGCAACGCTCAAATTCAGCTTAGTCGTGCTCTCAATGCAAGTGCAGATTTCTTAACTGGTGATTTTATGGGGAGCGTGGGCAATATATTTAATGGGATCTTCTGGCCTTTTAGAGCCATAATCGATGGGGTGCTCAATGGGTATTTCACATCATCCCAAGCATGGGCACCTGCACTGCTCCTCATTTTTGCTTCGGTCCTTTTCTTGCTGGCGGCCGATTTCTTCAGCTCAAGAGATATGATCTTGAGGGAAGAATAGGGCAAATTATCAAAATTAAGCAATATCAGGTTGCTTTCCCATCCCTCATCTGCAAAAATTCTACTTGGAAACGCATTTCAATTGATTTGATTGCATAATAAATACAAACAGGGTGCCATTTGCAGGCTAATTTAGGAGATATTATTTTATGACCACAGTTGCAGAAATTTTCACAGCAATGGCAACTCAAGTTGACTCAGACCGTTTAGATGGAATCGATGTAGTTATCGGTTGGGCTTTATCAGGCGATGAAGCAACCGACAAAACCATGAGCATCGCTGACGGTTCGCTTTCAGTAGAAGATGGTTTAAATGACGGTGCAAACGCTACTATCAGCATGGACTCAGATGATTTCAAAGCGATGATGAGTGGCGAACTCAATCCGATGATGGCATTCATGGGCGGCAAAGTAAAAATCGACGGTGATATGTCGGCCGTTATGAAAATCCAAGGATTGATGGGCTAATCCCTCTTCACTCAGCTAAAACAAATAAAAAATTAAAAGCCCCTGATCAAATATTGGTCAGGGGCTTTTTTTGGCAAAATTAAGCACTTTTCTATGAGCCGCAATTAAGGAACGTATAAATCTTTAGGTTCCTCCCTTTCCCAAAACGAACATAGAGAATAATCTAGATACAAGCTATGTTTGGGAAAAAAGCGCCACTATTCATCACTTCGATTTTAATCACGCTACTTACAAGTTTGTGGCTCACAAGTTGTCAAGAAAGCCCTTCCACGGAACAAATCCCCGAAATCGATAATTCTGCACCGGCCGAAGTTGAACCCCAAGCTGATGAACCTGCCGAAACAGCAGTCCCCCCAACACTGCCGCCTCCCCCTACACTCGCTATCTCACCAACCCCAACTTTGTCGCCAACCCCGTTTGTAATTCAAAACCCATCTTTACCGTGTGGGCAGGCCTTGCCTTTGGTTTTGCCAGACAAGGTCACAAATTATGACTGGGAGCTGCCACCGATTAGTAAAGAGTTAGTCCCAGAAAATGCCCTGCCCGCAATCGAATATCTATACGCAAATCCAAATGATGTCAGCGTGGTGGTTTTTCAAGTTGATTACGAAGGAATCGGCTATTATCACAACGCCGATGCGCCAATGCCGTTGGCATCTGTCAACAAAATTGTTCATTTGGTCGCGTGGGCACAAGGGGTAGAAGCGGGTGAGTTTGACCCAAACACAATCGTCAGCCGAGACGAGCTAAATCGTTGGTATTTGCGCGGCTCTGACTTAGGGGCGCATCGTGATGCGCTAGAAGAATTTGAAGGCAGAGATCTGACCCAAGACGATGTGGCATGGATGATGATTCGGCATAGCTCAAATGCGGCCGCCGACTATTTTCATGATCTGCTAGGGCAAGAACGAGTTGAACGAACTGCGGCCGAGCTTGGCTTTACCAATCACACGGCGCCTTGTACGTGGATGGGGAAATTCTTGACGGTTAGCACGCTGTCTAATCCAGAAATCCAACAATTGGCCGAAGATCCGGCCGCTTACGGGGCAATGATTAGTGATCGGCAAGATCGCTTCTTGCAAGATCCCGTATTCCGCCAAATGGGAGAGGCGAGCTGGCGTCGTGGTGCACAACCCTCATTTAGCAAAGAGGCTGAATTTACCGAGATTTTTGATACCAAAGGGAGTGCGCTTGACTACAGTCTGCTCATGGCAAAACTTATTCAGGATGAGGTTGGCACACCTGCAACCAGCAGACTCATCCGGAGCCACTTAGAATGGCCCATTGTTGAGTTCCCCAGCAATCAGACCCGTTACAACACTGTTGGATACAAAAATGGCACGCTACCCGGCGTGCTCACAACACTCTACTATGCTGAGCCATACTGGTCTGACCGGCCGATTGTCGTTGCTTTGTTCTATCGAAATTTGCCGCAAAATACCTATCGCCGTTGGCGACGTGAGTTCCCACACGATGCATTGGCCCACTGGCTTATGACCAATCCGCGAGGAATCCACATCATGCACGTTTTGCGAGATGCGGCCGAAAATTAGTTAGATTCGGCTCCAAGAACGGCCGGGAACATTACTTCAACTTGCTCTCGGGTAAAAGCCCCAAACCACTGACGCACGACCTCCCCTCTTTCATCAAATAGCAAAAGATGCGGCGTCCCTGAAACAAAGCCGTATTCTGCCATTTGGGCCGCCGACTCCTCTACGTCAATATTGACAAACAAAAACTCTATCTCACCCTGATATTCTGCCTGAAGCTCGTACACGACGGGCTTTGATTTATTACACTGAATTCAGTAGGCGGACCAAAACATCACCAGCTTTGGTTCGGTTAGCGCAACGGCAACAGTTGGAGGTGGTTCCGGCGTGTTTGTTGGCTGAACAACAGTTGGGGTGGCTGCCGGAGTAGATGTTGCAAGAGGCGTTTCCTCTGCAGATTCTACTACCTCTTCCACGGCCGGTTCGATTTCAGACTCATCCATAGGCAACTGCGACGTGGTGCATCCGGCAGTCAAACTTAATGCAAAGATGCAAAGCAGATAAAGAATGAATTTGCGGTTTTGATCAACCAATTTTTGTTTAACAGTCATACTTCTCACATTATTCCCGAAGGATGGCTCAAGCATAACAAAATGACCCAGCGAGAAGGGTCATCTCTTTCAAAAAACCAAGGGAAACAGTTTAGCGTCTGAGGCGAGACAGCGTGCCAAACAGAAAACAAACCAGCAGAATGATGACGGCCATCGCCTGAAAAGTGAATTCGTATCCAGCAAAAGCGATTAGAAAACCGGCCAAAATCGGCCCAATAATCTTGCTCCCATTTTGCAGGGTCCCCAAAAAGCCCAAACCGGCACCGGTATTGCTTGCGTTTATTTGGTCTGCCAATAGCGCGGTCGAAGCGGGCATAATCAGCGCCTCGGCTAAACCAAGCAAGATTGCGGCCCCGAAAAATACAGCAAAATTGGCCGAAAAAGTTAGCATGATTAACGCACCCGCCAGCCCAAAAGCGGCTAAACAGATAATGCGCAACGGGCCAAAGCGATCCCCCATCCAGCTTAATGATGGTTTGGCCGCCATGGTAACCCCTTGTTGCACCGTAAAAAACAGTCCTGCTTCCAGCGCGTTCCGGCCGACGCTGAGTGCATAGATGGGTAAAAAGGCTTTGGCCGTGTAGGTCACCATGTTGTTGATCGCTTCAAACCCTCCGGCCAACCAAACGGCCGGCGTCATTGTTGCATGGCCAATTCCCTCTTTTAACTGTGCCCAAAAAGAGCCAACTTCCCAACTTGTGTGGGCAGGTGCGATTGGTGTTCGATTGTCAGGGAGTAACAGGAGTGGCAACAGGGCAAAAAAGCTGAGTAAGCCAATCACCGTAAAAATTTCAACCGGAGCCATTGTCAGCAATAACACGCCTGCCAAAGCTGGACCAAAAATGTAGCCTCCCGTCCGGCCGAGGCTAAACAGACCCACACGGGCAGATCGATTCTCGGCCGAAAGTTCAACCACCAGAGCCATACTCACCGGCCCATAAATAGCGGTCGCAAAACCATGAATCAGCCGGACAATGACCAATTGTTCCGGTGTAACGATAAAGCGGTAGACAAACGGCATCCCGATAAAAAATAGCGTGCCAATCAACAGCCAAATCTTGCGGCCGTGCCGATCAGACAACAGCCCAACAAGCGGCTTAAATACCAATCCGGTCATGGTTGACACAGAGGCGATGAAACCAAGATAAATTTCATCTGCGCCAAGTGTGGCGGCATACAGGGGTAACAGCGGGGTCTTTCCCATTTGATAGGCTGTGCGGGCGATAAAGTCTGTCAGCGTTAAAAGCAAAAGCTGGAAATTCGCTGGCAGTGGCGCATTCTGCCCCCGAGCAATAACCGATGGGGATGATTTGTTAAAATCTGATTGGTTTATCATGCTTCAAACAATTTTCGGCCAATTTCCCAGTTTAGCAAGGCCTATTCTGAAAATTAATTTGGGTGAATCGTTGCAAATTTTCAGAATAGGTTCATGGCGTTTTCGGTTTGATTGTCTTTTTTTCCCGAAAGCGCCCAACCCAAAATCAGATACAATCAGCGGATGCACATATTGAACATCGACGGACTTCCACCACGAACATCAAAAGGGGAACTGATGCGGCTTTTGGTCGAAGACGGAAATCTAAGAAAACACTTTGTCGGCCGGATGGTAACCAAAGGACACGGGGCTACAATCGAAATCACTGGGGGAGACATCAACCAACTGGTGACTTTGTTAGACGGGAATTTAGTTGGAACACGACAGATCAGGGTTTGGACCGATGCCCAAGTTGGGACGGATGACCACTTTGACCAACTTCTGAACTGGCTGGCTTTAGAAGCCACGGCCGAAACCAACAATGTGCAGCGCAATATCGGGTCGGGAAATCGCTTGGCCCTTGAAAAGTCAATCCG